>NZ_JBSHNP010000081.1:0-204 GCF_053604675.1 Lacinutrix salivirga | reverse complement strand
ATATTCAAACGTATCTGTTCCATTGTATCCTGGGTTTGGTGTGTAGGTTACTACATCATCACTTGGATCGTTTGGTGTATTGTTTGGATCTGTTATGACTACGGTTCCATTGGTTGGTGGTGTTGTGATTGCGATTGTACCATCTGTTGGGATGTCGTTATCGTTATCATAAACATCTACCACTACTGGTGTGTCTTCGTCTGT
>NZ_JBSHNP010000080.1:0-345 GCF_053604675.1 Lacinutrix salivirga | reverse complement strand
TTAATATTCCTACAGATATAATATTAACAAAAGTTCAATAAATACTAACCACAAGCACGTATATAAAAAATAGCAGTTTAGAGAGCTAACCTTAAAGTTTGGCTCTTTTCTGCTATCTTTGTTTATAACCCAAAAATGGCACATATTCATCCGCTACTTTTCACACACAAACCATTAAACGAACTTTATTTTATTCTCAAACATTGTTATTTTTCACAAACAATGGCGATAAGTACTTATTAAATTGCATTTATACCCTTCAAAACCACTACTTCTTAGATTTAAAAAGTTTTACTACTTTTTTAATTCCAATAATTAAAACAAGAGCCAAACCACCAACAATTA
>NZ_JBSHNP010000079.1:0-258 GCF_053604675.1 Lacinutrix salivirga | reverse complement strand
TTATGAGTGTAACTATAAATATTAGGCATTCCTCCTTCTAGTCCAATAGGATCCTGAGATATATAAACTCCTATGTCTGGACTATAATACCTAAAACGGTTATAATACAACCCAATTTCCTCATCCTCATACTGTCCTTGGTATCTAAACGGACAATCACTTGCAACTCCTTTTGCTAACTTACGTATTTTACCGTAAATATCATACTCTACTTCCCAAGTTTTTTCTCCAGAAGAATTATACATTTCAACAGGAGTC
>NZ_JBSHNP010000078.1:0-722 GCF_053604675.1 Lacinutrix salivirga | reverse complement strand
TTACACTCATAATAGTACTATTTGGATTGATCCTTTAGGTTTAAGTGGTATAGGTGCTTGGGGAGAAAAAGTAGCTTCAAAATATTTATCTAATAATGGTCATCAAATTTTAGGTTCTGTACAAAATGCTTCTGGGCATGGATTTGATTTAGTTACAAAGTCTTTAAACGGCGATATTAATATTATAGAAGTAAAAACTAGTCAAAGCAAATGGAGAAGCAAAAGTAATATGCCTAAATGGACAGATAATAATATTAAAAAAATATCTGGAAATACAAATGGAAGATGGTTAAATAAACCAAAATACCAAAATGATTTGTTAAGAACTATTAGAGATGCTAAAGGCAAAGGTAAACTCAATAACAAACTACTTCAAATCAACATAGATAAACGTTCAATTAGACTTAAATGTAAATAAAAATGCAAAAATTGATAAATAAAGCAATTAAGCATTACAAATATGCAGAAACGTTAGATATAGATGAGGCTAATTATTTTTTTTTAGATGAATATAATTATTTTTCAAGAAAAGGTAATTTAAAAAAGCATATAAATATTGTTTGGCTAAGTTTGTCTGGAATTCCAAATTGCACACATATTAGAGCAAAAAACTTATTATTTCAAGGAAATAAAGACTGTTGGAAATATTTTGAGCGAACAGCAGTCTTTTGGACTTATGGACATAATAAAGATAAATGGATAGATCATTTAAAAGGTGTTTA
>NZ_JBSHNP010000077.1:0-63599 GCF_053604675.1 Lacinutrix salivirga | reverse complement strand
AACTTATAACAACAAAAGACCACATTTGAATCTTAACATGAAAACACCTAATTTTATACATAACAAAAAACCAGAGAAGTTAACTTCTCTGGTTTAATTTATTTTTTAAAAACTGTCAACCTATTTTAGGACGACTCACTTCAGTTGATTTTTCAATTACAAAATCTTCCATAAATTTTGTGGTATAATTTCCGGATAAATAATCTGGATGATCCATTAATTGTCTGTGAAAAGGTATTGTTGTTTTAATACCTTCTATTACAAACTCATCTAAAGCACGTTTCATTTTATTAATTGCTTCTTCTCTTGTTTGAGCAGTAGTAATTAATTTTGCAATCATAGAGTCGTAATTTGGAGGAATAGTATAACCTGCATAAACATGAGTGTCTAATCGTATTCCATGGCCTCCTGGAGCGTGCAATGTGGTTATACGTCCTGGTGATGGTCTAAAATCATTAAATGGGTCTTCCGCATTTATTCTACATTCTATTGAGTGTAGTTTTGGCGTATAGTTTTTTCCAGAAATTGGTACTCCTGCTGCTACAAGTATTTGTTCTCGTATTAAATCGAAATCAATTACTTGCTCTGTTATTGGATGCTCAACCTGAATACGTGTGTTCATTTCCATAAAGTAGAAGTTTCTATGTTTATCTACTAAAAACTCTACAGTTCCTGCACCTTCATATTTAATATATTCGGCTGCTTTTACAGCTGCTTTTCCCATTTTAGCTCTAAGCTTATCTGTCATAAAAGGAGAAGGGACTTCTTCTGTCAATTTTTGATGACGACGTTGTACAGAGCAATCTCTTTCTGATAAGTGGCAGGCTTTACCAGTAGAATCTCCTACAATTTGAATTTCAATATGTCTTGGCTCTTCAATAAGCTTTTCCATATACATATCGTCATTTCCAAAAGCTGCTTTAGATTCTGTTCTTGCAGATTCCCATGCATTTTGTAAATCTTCTGGTTTCCAAACGGCACGCATTCCCTTTCCGCCTCCACCTGCAGTGGCTTTTAACATTACTGGATAGCCTGTAGATTTTGCTAACTTTTTACACTCTTCAAAATCTTCAATAATACCATCACTTCCTGGTACACAAGGCACTCCTGCTTCTTTCATGGTTGCTTTTGCAGTAGCTTTGTCTCCCATTTTAGAAATCATTTCAGCAGAGGCTCCAATAAATTTTATATTATGCTCTTCGCAAATTTTTGAAAATTTAGCATTTTCTGATAAAAATCCGTATCCTGGATGTATAGCATCTGCATTGGTGATTTCTGCAGCTGCTATAATATTTGATATTTTTAAATAAGAATCTGTACTTGGTGGTGGTCCTATACAAACAGCCTCGTCTGCAAATTTTACATGAAGGCTTTCTGCATCTGCAGTAGAATATACTGCTACAGTTTTAATTCCCATTTCCTTGCAGGTTCTAATAACACGAAGTGCTATTTCGCCTCGATTTGCAATTAGTATTTTTTTAAACATAACGTTTTTGTTTTAAAAATTTCAAATTCCAATCAGCAAACTCCAAATACTGGATTTTGAGATTTGTATATTGGAATTTTTAAATGGTTATGATGGATCTACTAAAAATAACGGTTGATCAAATTCTACTGGTGAAGCATCATCCACTAAAACTTTTACTATTTTTCCTGAAACTTCAGATTCTATTTCGTTAAAGAGCTTCATTGCTTCAATAACACAAAGTACATCACCTTCAGAAATCGATTGTCCTACCTCTACAAATAGAGGTTTATCTGGTGCTGGTTTTCTATAAAATGTTCCAATAATTGGAGATTTTATTGTAATGTATTTTGAATCTTCTGTAGCAGCAGCTGGAGCTGCAGGAGTTATGGGCTGTTGCTGTTGTATTGGTTGTGCAACAGGTGCTTGTTGCATAGGTTGCGCCATTGGTACGTGCTGTACAATAGTTGTCTCTGAGTCTGAACCTGTTTTTATGGTAATTTTTACATCGTCAGTTTCTAATTTAACCTCACTTGCTCCAGATTTAGCAACAAATTTGATTAAGTTTTGAATGTCTTTTATATCCATAATTAGTATTGTTTTAATTAATTATTTTTAGTTAGTTAAGAGTTGTATGCCCATTTTAAATAAATTGAGCCCCAAGTAAAGCCACCTCCAAAGGCAGCAAATATTATATTATCGCCTTTTTTTAATTGCGATTCGTAATCGTTTAATAATAATGGTAATGTTGCAGAAGTTGTATTGCCATACTTCTCTATATTCATCATTACTTTTTCTTTATCTAATTCTATGCGGTTTGCAGTGGCATCTATAATGCGTTTATTTGCTTGGTGTGCTGCTAACCATGCAATATCATCTTTTGTTAAGTTATTTCTTTCTAATATTTTAACTGCTACGTCTGCCATATTAAATACAGCATTTTTAAACACTGTTTTACCGTCTTGGAAAACAAAGTTTTCTTTTTTAGCTAAAGTGTCTGCGGTTACTGGGTAAGAAGATCCACTGGATTTTACTTGAAGAAATTCTCTTCCAGATCCATCGCTTCTTAAGTATTCGTCCTGTAAGCCTAATCCTTCGTCATTTGCTTGAAATAGTACAGCTCCTGCTCCATCGCCAAAGATGATGCATGTTGCTCTGTCTTCATAATTAATCATTGAAGAGTTTTTGTCTGCACCAATAAGCAATACGTTTTTATAACGACCAGACTCTATATATTTTGCAGCAGTTGACATCCCAAACAAAAAGCTTGAACACGCGGCTTCTAAATCGAAAGAAAATGCATTTTCTGCACCAATTTGTGTTGCAGTGTATGCTGCTGTTGAGGCTGCTTGCATATCTGGTGTTGCAGTGGCTACAATAACCAATTCTATGTCTTTTGGATTTGTATTAGATTTTGAAAGAAGGTCTTGTGCAGCTTTTATAGCCATATAAGAAGTGCCTTTGCCTTCTCCTTTAAGGATGCGACGTTCTTTAATACCTGTTCTTGAGGTAATCCATTCGTCGTTAGTATCAACCATAGATTCTAACATCTTATTGGTTAATATATATTCTGGCACATAAGCGCCAACAGCTGTAATTGCCGCAGAGATTTTACTCATACTTTTAAGTTAATTTGACCAAAAACTGCTCAAAACCGCCAAAAAGAGGCGAAATTTTGTTCAAAATAGGGAATTTTGGTTAATTATATGCAAATTAAGTTGTTTTTAACTTAAAGAAAAATATATCATAAAAAAAACGCTCACAAAGGAGCGTTTTTCTGTATGCATGCATAGTAATTATGCCATGTTTTCTTCTTCTACAGAGTTGTCTATTAATACTTGACCTCTATAATATAATTTACCTTCAAACCAGTGAGCTCTATGGTATAAGTGAGCTTCTCCTGTTGTTGGACACGTAGCTATTTGTGGCGCAACTGCCTTATAATGAGTTCTTCTTTTATCTCTTCTTGTTTTTGAGATTTTTCTTTTAGGATGTGCCATTTTCTATGTTTATTTATCCGTTAATAGTTTTTTTAATGTATTCCAACGAGGATCTGTTTCCTCTTCGTCTTCTTTTTTATCCTTTAATTTAGGACTTAATTCTTCTAGTCTTTTAAGTATTTCAGAATCTAAAGTTCCGTCTTCTACACCTGGATGAACTCGTTTTAATGGGACAGCTAGTATTACTAATTCGTAAATATACTGCTGTATATTAATTTCGTATTCTCCATGAGGTATGATTAAAATATCAATATTTTCGTCATTATACTCTTGCCCAAATTTAACAACTAAGTCAAATTCTTTTTTTATAGGCTGGTTAAAAGGTTCGTTTGTTAGGTCGCAGTTAATATTAACTGTACCTTCAATATTAAAATGTAGCTCTAAAAGTGTCGATTTTTTTTCTAAAATTAAATCTACTTTTAACTCAACATCATTAAACTCTTCATACTCAAAATGCTCAAAGAACGTATTGTCTATATCAAAGTCAAAATAATGTTTTCCTTCTTTTAAACCTACAAATGGAATTGTAAATGCTTTCAATGCCTTCATTATCACATCTATTTTGAGCCTGCAAATATATAAATTTTTATTTATTTAGCAGACTTATAAACATTTTTTTGTTTATATCTTTCTTTTGGAATAACCTAGTGGGTTTTTAGTTAAGCCAAGATATTCGTTTCTGTTTTCAAAAATTTTAATTCCTTTAAAAATTGCTTCTTTAAACGAATTGGTGTCTGCTACTCCTTTACCTGCAATTTCATAGGCTGTTCCATGGTCTGGAGAGGTTCTTATTCTATTTAATCCTGCGGTGTAATTAACGCCTTGTCCAAAAGATAGTGTTTTAAAAGGGATAAGTCCTTGGTCGTGATAAGAGGCTATTATAGCATCGAAACCCGAATAATTATCAGACCCAAAAAAACTGTCTGCTGCATAAGGACCAAAAACAAGTTTACCGCTTTCTTTAATTTTTTTAAGCGTTGGTCGCATAATTTCATCATCTTCCTTACCTATAACGCCATTATCTCCTGTGTGTGGATTTATACCTAACACTGCAATACGTGGTTTACTAATTCTAAAATCTTGTTTTAAAGTTTTGTAAACGGTTTCTATTTTTTCTTCTATTAATTTAGAAGTAATATGATTGGCAACGTCTTTTACTGGCACATGATCTGTTAACAAACCAATGCGCAATGTATCTGTAATCATAAACATTAAACTATTGCCTTCTAATTCTTGAGCTAAATAATCTGTATGGCCAGGAAATTTAAATGTTTCGGACTGTATATTGTGCTTGTTTATTGGTGCTGTAACTAAAATATCGATGGCTTCTTCTTTTAAAGCTTTTGTTGCTTCTTGAAGCGATTTTATTGCGTATTCTCCTATTTTTAAATCTTCGGTTCCGAAATTAATGTTTACATTTTCTTTCCAACAATTTACCACATTAACCTTTTTATGGATTATTTGTTTTGCGTTTTGGACACCATTAAAATTAATATTGAGTTTAAAATGATTTTTTACAAAGGTCATTGTTTTTACTGATGCGAATAGTACTGGTGTACAAAATTCTAACATACGAACGTCTTCAAAAATCTTTAAAACAACCTCTGCTCCAATCCCATTTAAATCTCCAATAGATATTCCTACAACTATATTTTCTTCTTTTCTCATTTGTTTGATAACAATTGTTATTAATTTTACAAACGCAAATTTAACCAAATTAATATTGAGTACTATGTTTACAGGAATAATTGAGACTATTGGAACAGTAAAACGCATGGAACACCACCAAAACAACCTAAATTTAACTATTGAAAGTCGTTTTACTTCAGAATTAAAAATAGATCAAAGTGTTGCTCACAATGGTGTATGCCTTACTGTAGTCTCTATAAATAATAATGAATACACAGTTACAGCCATTGAAGAAACTATAAACAAAACAAATTTAAATGCTTTAAAAGTTGGATCACTGGTTAATTTGGAGCGTGGCATGAAATTAGGAGACCGTTTAGATGGTCATATTGTGCAAGGTCATGTGGACCAGGTTGCTAAATGTATTGGTGTTAAAGAAACTTCTGGGAGTTGGTTATATACTTTTAATTACGATACCAAACTAAATAACGTGACTATAGAAAAAGGGTCTATAACAGTAAATGGAGTAAGCTTAACGGTTGTAAATTCTAAATTAAACGAATTTAGTGTTGCTATTATACCATATACATACGAGCATACTACTTTTAAATCTTTAAAAGAAAATGATTTAGTAAATTTAGAATTTGATGTTATTGGAAAGTACGTGAAACGATTACACGAATTAAGCCTTTAGTTTTTTAGACTTTATTAATTTATAGGTACCATAAAGCGCTCCTAAAACAAGCAAAAACACGACACCTCCATCTATAGGTAAACCAATAGGTGGTGGACCTTGTGGAGCTGGAGGAACAGAACCTTGTGCTACTGTTATCATACTTGTTAATACAAATAAGATTGAGGCAAAAATTTTCTTTTGTATCATAACGGCTGTAAATGTATGAAAAAAAGCGTCTTATCAAAAAAATTCTACTGGTTTTTAGACAAAAAACATCTATTAAAAGCATAAATATTCGACAAAGAGCCATTTTTAGGCTATTTTCAGGGTTTTTAAATTTTTGACAAAAATATCAAATCCTTTAAAATAACTACACTTTTTTTACTTTTTAGGTTAAATTTAAATTCGTTCGAGGGTAATTTCTTCTATTTACGATTAAAAACAGTGTTTGGTTTTTTAATTATTAACGATGCATGGTGTCTAAAATTTCAATAATTTCTGCTTTTTTTCTAACCGAAACAGGAACGTGTTCTCCATTTTTAAGCATTAAATAGCCTCCATCTGTTTTTATAAATGCACTTATGCATTGTAAATTCACTAAATGGCTTTGATGAATTCTTAAAAACTGATAAGGCTTAAGCATATCTGAAAAATACTTGAGTGTTTTTGTTACAAATATTTTTCGTTGGTCTTTTAAATGAAAAATAGTGTTGTTGCTATCGGATTCGCAACGCACAATATCGTCTAAATTCACAATTATAATTTTATCTAATGTGTGCAACGAAATTTTATCTGGTTTTTTATCTGGCGCTGTTAACGTTTGTTTTAAAATATTTAATCGTTCTTCCGTTGGTTTAATTTGTTGTTTTGCTCTTGTAATGGCTTGATCTAATTCCTCGTGTGCATAAGGTTTTAGTACATAATCGATAGCTGCAAATTTGAATGCTTTTATAGCAAACTCATCGCTTGCAGTAACAAAAATGATTTTAGATTTTAGGTTAGGGAAAATTTCAAGCACATCAAAACCTGTTCCATCGCCAAGCATAATATCTAAAAACAAAATATCTGGTTGCTGTTTTCTTAAGGCTTTTGCTGCTTCTACAACACTTGTTGCAGTATCAATAACTTTAATGTCTGGATGTTTAGTTTCCAAATCACTTTTTAAAAGTTGCATAGCATCTTGTAAATCTTCGACTATAATTGCTGTGAGCATAATTTAAAATTCTGTTTCTAATGGTATTTTAAAAGCAATTTCTGTGCCTTTAATGGTGCCATCATTATTTTTTAATTCTGTAATATTTAAAGTTTCTCCTTTGGAGATGGACTCTAAACGTGCTTTAGTAACGGTTAATGCCATAGATTGATGGTCGGTTTTTGTTTTGGATTGTTGCGAGCTATAAATACCAATACCATTATCTGTTATTTTTATGTGTAGAAACTCTTCCGAGGTTTTAAAACTTACAACCAACTCGCCTTCTTTTTGTCCTTTTAAAATCCCATGACGTATCGCATTTTCCACAAAAGGTTGAATAAGCATTGGTGGAATTAAAATTTCTTCTGGATCATAAACGGTATCAACATTAATTTTATAATTAAAGGGTTTTGTAGCCATTAATTGCTCCACCTCTATATAATGTTTAAGTGTTTTTAATTCTTGGTTTAGTGTTACACTATCTTTTCTGGAGTTTATAAGTGTTTCTCGCAAAAGCGTGGCAAAACTATTAATTGTAGTATTCATTTTATCTGGTTTACTAATTGCCATTGCTTTAATGCCATTAAGTACATTAAATATAAAATGAGGATTCATTTGTAAACGCAACGCCTTTTGCTCTAAAGTTAGGAGGTGGTTTTTTAGCTTTAATTGTGCTTGCTCTTCTTTGTTTTTGCGTTTTAGTCTTTTTATGTAATACCAAATTGCCAATCCTATTATTACTGCTGTTAAAGTAAACAGCAACACTAAAAACCAAGGCTGTTTATATATTGGACTGGTTATGTAAAAACTAAAATTAATAACTTCACTTTCTTGCCATCTGTTATTTCTGGATTGTGCTTTAAAAGTATGATTTCCATAGGCTAAACCAGATAAATTTTGTGTATTATCTGCAGTCCAAGGACTCCAATTTGCTGCATCTAGTTTGGTGCGATATTGAATGTCGTTTGGATGGTCTAAATCCACTGTTTTATAGGTGAAACTCAACTGACGTTGCTTAGGGTTTAACTGAAGAGTTTCCGTTTTATTTAATAGTGAGTCTATGGATTTGTAATCTATTTTAATACTGCTAAAATGAAGCTCTGGTTTTAACCTAACTGCTTTAGTTTTTGACGGAATATATTCGGTTAAACCATAAATAGTACCAAACCACAAATGTCCTTTTTGGTCAATATCTACTGCATTTAAACAGGTTTCAATACCTAAAAACCCATCGTTTCTTTTAAAATGAAACACATCGTTTATCGTATTATCTTGTGTGAGTTCTATTTTATCTACGCCACGTTCTGTTCCTGACCACAGATAGCCTTCAGCATCAAAAATAAGCTGATATATGTTTTCTGAAAGTAATTTTTTATCGCCTTTTAGCTTTTTAAAATTTGTATAATTACCGCTATTAGCAAACCAAATGCCTTTACCTGCTGTACCAATAAATAAGGTGTTGTTTTTAAAAAGCAATGTGCCTATTTCTGTTTTAACATTTAAAACAGCATTTAAATGAGTAACTTTATTATTGGCAATATATCCTAAATGTCCTTTTTGAGTGGCATACCACAACGTGTCTTGTTTAAAAATAATATCCTTTATTAGTAAATCCTTAATACCCTCGTTTAAACCATATTTTTTGTGAATTTTAAGTGTTTCGTTTTTAGGATTAAACGTAAATTTTACAATACCACTAGAATAGGTTGCTGCGTAAACAGTATCCTGTTTTACTTTTATCTTTCTAATCCAATCGTAAGGAAAACCAGTATCTGAATTAAACACGTGATTTTTATACGTTTTATAAGGTGTTATTTTGGTGATGTATTGGTTAGCGTCTATAGTATCTAAAACTATACTATCTCTTACCACGCTTTGGTGTAGTAAAATCCCTCTGCCTTCCGAGCCTGACCAAATATTCTGTTTGTTATCGCTCGTTATGGTTTTTATTTTAACATCTTTAAATCCATTAGGCGATTTATAATGATGTATGCCTAGAGAGTCTATTTTTGTTAATCCAGCCTCGGAACTCGACACCCAAATACTATTGTTTTTGTGGTGTACCGCATAAATACGATTGCCTTTTAAACCTGAATTGACATCGTAATGCGAAAAATTATTCTGAAAATATTTTAAAAATCCTCCACCAGATGTTGCAATCCAAATATTGCCTTGTTGGTCTGTAATTACTTTTCTAATGTGCTGAACAGGTAAACCAGTTTGCGTGTTTATTTTTTTTATTTCTGAAAGCGTTTCGAGGTTAACAACCGAAATTCCGTCGTTATCTGTTGCTACCCAAAGCTCGTTGTTGTTTTGAATAGAAAGACTATTTATACGAAGTGGCTCGCGCATTAGTAAATTGTCTTCAAAATTATTAGCATCAAAAACAAAGGTGCCATCGTTAAAGGTTGAAGCTATAATTTTTTCGTTATAAGCAGTTATTGCTGAAAAATTATTGGTTTCTAGCTTTTGTAAAACCTCAGCGTTTTTATTTAAATCACTAAGTCTCCAAAGTGCTGTGTTTGTCGCTATCCAAAAAAAACCATTAGTGTAGAGTATTTGATTTACTAAGCTTTGATCTATTTCTGGGTGAAGATTTATTTTTTCAGTCGCTAAGGCTTCATTTAAACTATAAACGCCTTGTTGTGTTGCTAAAAATATGGTGTTGTTATGTTCTAAAATTTGATGTATTTGAGGTGTTTCCGAAGAAAAAAACGCCTCTTTAATTTTAATAGAGAGCCCTCTTTTTGTGCCTATAAAAAGGGTGTCTTTTTTGCTGTATAATGCTTTTATGTAATTGGATAACAATCCATCAGACTCGTTCCAAACTTTAAATATTTTGCCATCAAAACGTGCTAAACCTCCTCCTTGTGTACCTAACCATAAATAGCCATTGTGGTCTTGCACCAAATCGTAAACTTGAGATTGTGGCAAACCGTCTTCTATGGTGTAAGTTCTTAATTGCGTATTCTGAGCGCATAAAACATGCGTTACTAAGCAAAAAAGTGCGATAAAAAGATATGTAATATACTTTTGCAAAAAATTGGTTTTAATTATTTTCAAAGCTATGGAAATTTAAGCCTTTTGTTTCTAATTGTATAACGATAAATATAGGGTTAGTATTTTAGTAACTTGTAAAAGCGCTGCTCTTTTTGATAAAGATACAGCGCTTAAAACAAACACTAACTAACTTAAATTTTTAGTTTAAAAGTCGTCCACATCTACGTAGCAGCAGTCTATGTCTTCCATTTGGCTCGCAACGCTTACTAGATTTCTGGTATATTGTAGTTTGTTGTTTTTAAATACAACATAATCTGTTGTTGTATCTACTTCGCAGCTTTCGCGCTCTGGATTGTTTAATATAATAATATCATCTACACCTTTGTTTCCAATGTTTGCGACTTCTGTAGCATTAATACTATCTAATTTAATTACTATTTTATCTATTTCTTGTCCGTTTTTAATGGCTCTTATTTGGTAGCGTTTTTTCTGGCTTTCTCCAAAGGTGTTTTTTACACTTTCTTCGCCAAAAACAAATTTTACTTCGTTATCAACTTTACTGCTCATTGTTTTTTGAGCAATTAATCCTCCCCAAACCCAACCTGTGTCTGGTCCTAATTTTATTTTGTACCAGCTGCTAGTAATTCCGTTTAAGGTTTGTGGTTCATCACTTTTTGCAAGCAATCTTACTTTGGTTCCAATAGTTACTGTGGTTAATTTTTGGCAAAATGACGATGGACAATCTCTTAGTGCAACATCGTCTGCTAAAAGATATTTTGTTGCTTTAGAGGCAGATGCGTCTGCATAGGTGTCGAATACAATTTCTTGTGCGTTTGTAAAAAAGAATGTTCCTAAGCATAATACTGCTGTTGCGATACTGTTTTTTAAATTTTTCATAATGTTTTGTTTTTAGAGTTATACTGTTATTATACTCCAAAGGTATGTTGACACTACAGTAAAATTTAGGTGGTTTTAGTATTCGTAAGCAAGAAACTAGAATTCGTAGGTATTTGGTGTTTTGTGGTGTTTATGTTTGTTTATGTTTGTTTATGTTTGAAAAAAAAGGAAACCCTTATAAACAAAGAGTTTTTGAGCATTTGTTTTCATATTTGTTTTTCGTTTATTTTTTTTTAACCAATCTGTACTTTCTATCTTTAAGAGCTCCGATTGGAAGTAAGGAATCTGACTTAACCATTGCATATAAGGCTTTTTGTACATCTTTTAGTTCAACGTCTTGAATATGTTTGTATATTTCTTGTTTAGATTTATCACCATTGTATTTAAGATATTCAATAATTAATTGTTTTAATTGTTCTTTATCAATAGTTTTTAAAGTAGGCGCTATATTTAATTTTGATTGAGAGAATAAAGCAGGATTAAGCAAGTACTCTGTTCCTTTTTTTATGCCTCGAGTGGTCAAAATAGATTTCTCTAGCAGTGTGCCTAACCAACTTCTTAATCTATCTTCGCTACTTAGTTGTAACTTATGAGATAACTGAGTAGATAAAATTTTCTTTTCTGATGCAACTATACCTAAAACAATATATTCTTTTTGTGACAATTCAAAATGTTGCGATACAAATTCTAAAATTTCGAGAGCCTCCTTATTAACTACTCCAGAGTAAACAGTTACAGAGGTTTTATTAAGAGAGCTTTCTATTTCTGGTAAGGGTTTAATTTCTCTGACCAATTTTTCATAGATTAAATCATATCCGGAACCCTCACCTTCCATCAATCCAAAGTCGCTGAGCGTTTGAATAAAATGTGGATTTCGCCTATGTCTTTCATGAAGAATGTTTTCTGATGTAATTCCCAATGGTAATCCACCTGGATTAGTTATTACCATTCTATCTGGATAAACCTCAATAAATATATCTCCAGAAATAGTAAATCTTTTATGCGCAATTGAGTTTATTAGTAACTCTCTAATTACTTCTTTTGGATAATTACGTAATTGTTTTCTAAATAATCCGCTGGAAACTTCTGTTGAATAATTTAACTCAATAGCTTCTTTCTCAATTTCTAGTAATAATTTTTTTGGATTAAAAAGATGAAAATGCCAATCTTTCTTTCTGATTTTTTCTTCAAGCTCATTATACACGATATACTGAACAGTTATTGGATAGCTTAATCTTGCTCTTTGACTTGATTTTCCTAACCAAACAATACCTAGATTTGTTAAAAATCCATCAGGATTAATTAGCTGATAATATTCTAAAATTTCTTCGCTAGATTTTTCTTTAATAAAATCGGAAACAAATTTTGATTTTTGAACTTGTTCCATAAAGTATACTACTTCCTTAATATCTGCATCATTTAAGGTAAGTTTTCCAACCGAAACTAACTCCCATTGAAAAGCGTTTTTTTCTGCTGCAAGGTTGGTTAGTTCCTCTCCGGAAACTGGCACACAATTATCTGTAATACGAATAAAAACCTTACCTGTTGAAGTTGTAGCTATAGTTCTTGTGGTTGGTAAAATTGTTATTTTAAAATACTCTCCACCATTATCATGAGTTAATATTTCAGGATTGGCAATACCTACTGCATCAGTTAAATCTCTTAATCTCGAAACTGTTTTATTTACCAAATCATTTTTTACTCTTTGATTTTTATTTGGAAAGGAATTTTCATCTTCTATGCCAACAATTATTTCTCCTCCTTGAGCGTTTGCTAAGCCAACACATGTTTCTGCTAAACTTTTAAAGTCCGCTGTTTTTCCTAAAACTTTTTTTAAACTTTTATATTCTGTATTACTGTTTTCCAGAGGATTCATTTCGATTTTTTATTACTAGATTTCTAAAAATAAGAAACTAATCATTAATTTAAAACTTTTAAAAACAAAAAACCCTCCGAAAATCGAAGGGTTTTAAGTGTGGTCCCACTTGGGCTCGAACCAAGGACCACCTGATTATGAGACACATTAAGTTACTTATCAATGTTTTTCATTTAGCTTCATTTGTCTGATTTTCAGCTATTGGCTACAAACTCCTTTTCATTTAATTTCAAATTATTGCATTATTCTGATAAAATGTTGCCGAAATGTTGCAGGCAGATTTCAAACAATAACTTTATTATGTAACACTGTAATTACTGCAACTTCTGTAACGAGTAAATTTAATTAAAAGTGTATTGAAATTCAAAAGTTTGTTGATTTATTATTTCTTGATGTACAGTAGTATTATTTTCAGAACCATAAAAGCGCATTTCAGCTTCTGATGAATCTTCTATATAAAAATCTAACTCAAAACTTGCTGTATTCTCTGGAACCTCTACGCTTACTATATTTTGAGTATAATCGAAATCTGAATTAATTGTTGATTGAGTACCATCTTCTAAAGTTAATATAGTTGTTAACCCTACTGACACCCAACTCTCAAGAGTACCTGTTGTAAACTCTATTATATGAGACTGACTAATTTGTTGCTGTTCTTGTTCTTGGTTGTCATCATCGCTTGAACAAGCTGTAAATGCAAAAATGGCTATTAATGCTAAAAATGTATTCTTCATAATTTATTATTTATTGGTTAATTGTTTTTTTTTTAAAATGGCAAGTCATTATCTGGGTCATCTATAAAACTTGCTTGTTCTGATTCAGGAACTGGGTTTGGTATTACTTCTTGACTTTTTATAAGCTCTATTCTCCATCCTTGAATAGCATTAAAGTATTTAGTTTCACCTTCAGGATTAACCCATTCTCTACCTCTTAAATTAAGGTCTATTTTTACTTCTTGACCTACAACAAATCTATCCAGTAAGTCACATTTATCTTGGATAAATTCTACTAAAATATGTTGTGGATACTGTTCTTCTGTAGTAATAACAACCTCTCTTTTTCTAAAGCCATTATCACCTAGGATTTGAGTCCCATTTAAAATTTTTATCTTTCCTATTAAGTCCATTTGTTGACGTTTTAATTTTATTTAGAATATCATTTAGATATACCTCTTCTTTACTAAATGGTTTTGTGTTTTCAAAACTCTTATCTATACCTTCGTATAGCTCTGTAAATAATAATTCTATTATAAAAGATTTATGCTCTCTTAAGTTTCTGTCAGTAAATTCAGCTTCTAAAGTATCTTTAATTTTACTTAAACCAATATATCTTTCTTCATGTTTAAGCAACCACCAAGCAACTTCATCTCTACTACAAAAACCTTCAGAAGTTAATAGAGCTTCTAGTTCTTCTATTATCTCTTTAAACCTCATATTAACTTACTATTTTTATGGAATTTTTAAAATTGAATTTTCTATAAAACTCTAAAAACAAGTATCTTTCTTCAGAAGTATACCCTTCAAATATCATCATTGATTTCCTTCCTTTATCACTCCTTGAAGTACTGAAAAAGATAAAGTCATTTTCAAACTTATCAGAATCTGAACTTTCTATATTAGTTGGACTGAACTCTAGTACTCTCTTACCTGTATGATTCAATTCATAAACATTAAGACCATCAAAAACTAATTTATAAGGCACTTCACTAGATGACACCAACCTAAAAGGAACATAAATAAGTCCTATGAATGAAAGTAATATCATTAAAATACTATCACTAAATAGTGCTAATCCACTTACAACTAAAAGCACCAATAATACAACATAAAAATGCTCAAACATCAAATGTTTATGTAGCATATTTCTATGGTTTGTATTCACAAAAACCAGCCTATTATCATTGTTTTTAGAGGTTTTAAACTCATAGTCGATAAAATTATCTTTATCCTCATAAAGCTCTAAAACAACATTTTCTTTAGACTTCAAAGAGTCTTTATTCTCTGTAATTCTTGAAATATTTAGTTTCATATTGTATCAATCTATAATTAACAAACATACTTATTTTATCATTTATGATAACCAAAACAGCACACTTAATTATCATTTTTGACAACTAGATAAAACGTGTTTTAGGTTGAATGACAAGGAGAAACTTCAGTTAGCAATTGGTAAGCGAGTTAAATTGTTGAGAGAGGAAATTAACATGCCTCAACAAGACCTTGCTGCTAAATGTAATATTGAAAAATCTAATTTAAGTCGATTAGAAGCTGGAGGAACTAATCCTACTTTATATACTCTGAAAAAGATTGCGGATAATCTAGGGGTTTCCCTTGAAGAATTAGTAATTAAGCTCTGAGCCCATTTTCTCAACAAACTCTCTTGTTAGGCTGTAGGGAAACTTATCTATAAAGTTATAATAAGCTACTTTTCTTAAAACTCCTTTTTGAGTTTTAGTATCTGAATTACAAATATCAGCAATATCATCTTTTAGGTAAGACATCTTATGATTTAATCTGTTTATATAAGTATCTATATTGTTATTAAAATCTAACTTCCCTTCTTCTCTAGCCAAAAACAATGTTTCAAATATTAAGACGTACTCATTTAAAAAAACACCTTGCTTACCTCTTTTAGAAAGTGGTAAATAAAAACTCTCTTCAAAAAGCCCTGTTTTCTCCAACCAGTTATTAAATGTTTTTTTGTCAACACCAAACTCCTCTTTTGCGATTTTCTCTTTAGAGATAGAGAATTCTTTGAAAATCAAAGTCATTAACTGCTCTTCATTTAAAGCACCTTTCTTTTTAGAGAAAATAGTTTTAACCAAAACAGACCTTAATCCATTCTTATCATCTAACAGTTTATCCAATCCTTTTTGGTTGGTCACTAGTTTTTTTAATTCTGGTGCTTGTTCTTTTATTGATTTAATACTTCTTATTAACACTGAAATAGTGCTAAAGTCTAAAAGCGCAAACAGTTCATTAAAAAATTCATAATTAACTTCCTTTTTAAAAGCTTCATGAAATGCTTCTTCAGAATCACTTTCAACTCTTAAAGTTCTAAACTTAATTACTGCTTTTTCTCTGTCCCCATCACCTAATAAAAAAACAAGTATATTATCATATAACACACTTGCTTTTCTTTTTGGAAGAGAGCTTACTTTTTTAAATATCTTATTTAGCACCTAGTAAAATTAGGTGTTAAAAATAAAGAATCTATTTAACTAGAGCTTGCAAATAAGCAACTTCATGATTTCCTCCCATGAATTTATCTCTACAGGAGTTAATGCCTCCTAAAGGTTTCCATCCTTTTTTAATGTACTCATTTACTGTTATAACTAATGCATCTAAATGAATATCTCTTAATACTAAATACTCCATTACTTTAAATTTTAAAATTAATATTACAGCAAACTTAAAAATGAAGAAAATTACCAATCCAAATTCTCCCTGATAAAATCAATTTTTAGCTATTAATACTAATCTCTATAGATAAGAAATCTTAAAATCTGGTCAAAAAAGCAGGCATTCAGCTTTGCATACAAACACAATAGTTTCAAAATTTATACTAACAACGCATTATCATTAAAACTAAAAAAGTCTTCTTTGGTCACTATTAAATGGTCCAAAAGCGTAATATCTAGATATTCTCCAGCCTTTTTGAGCTTTTTTGTTATGCGCTTATCTGCTTCACTTGGTGTTAAATTTCCACTAGGATGATTGTGGGCTATAATTATACTCGAAGCGTTACACTTTAAAGCAACACTAAATACTAATTTTGGGTCGACAATTGTTCCTGCTACACCACCTCTAGATAAGGGATAAATTCCAATTACCTGATTGTTCCGATTTAATAATAATACTTTAAACTCTTCTTGGAGCTCTATAGTATGCCGATTCCAGCATGCTATTAAAACATTAAACGAGTCTTTGCTGTTTTTGATTTTCAACTTCTCCCTATTATTATTGGAATACGATACACTTACTTCTGCTATTTCCATTGTTGATTTCTTTTTTTAGATTTAATACGTGACCTCTACCTTACATTCTAACTAGTTTGTATGACCAAGCAACAATTTGATTCTCTTATTGTTTTGAAGGTATGAGCAATCAAGCATAATAAAGTAAGGGTGTTTTATAACTCAAAAAACATAGCCCAATCTATATACATAGATTAGGCTTATATTTTTACTCTGCATGTTCAAGAATACCATTCTTTGAAAACACATCTGAGTTTGCAATAACATTCTGCTCATACTTAACAGCAGTTTGTTTTGGCTTAACAGCATCTTCTGTAAAATAAACCCATCTATGAGATAATGTTATTTCTTCACCTGTTTCCTTTACAACATATTCAAAAGGCTCACAGTCCTCTTTAATGATGCTTCCTGGCATTTCTGTACCAATAAGTCCAGTACAAGTCTGCTCATCAAATGTTGAAGGTATATAAGCTTTCTTGGCAGTAGCATAAAAGTTACCTGTAACCTTGCTTAATACCATTTCAATTCCTCCTTGCAGTTCCAAAACAAAGAATGAAGTTCCATCCTCTTTTTGTCTCTCTTTGTAGTTTACGATTCTAACCATGTTTCTAAAATTTTTGAGTTGTAGTACACCACACAGAAAACCAATCCTCCATAGAATATAAATTACAGCTATCAACTTGAATTTATTTATCCTGCTAGAAAATTTTCTTTACTATATAAAGTGGTGGGGGAATCTCTATCCCCAGAAATGGGTGGGGGTTTTGCACAAGGTATGGGACGCTCTCACTGTTTATCGATAAAAATTTTTTATAAAATTTTTTTTGCTTTTGAATAGCCTTACATTTATAGGCACATAAAAAGTATAAATGAATAATAAAGTACACAATCAAATAGTTAGTTTCATTTGGAGCATTGCTGATGATGTTTTGAGAGATGATTTTGTTAGAGGTAAATACAGAGATATAATCTTGCCTTTTACCGTGTTAAGAAGATTGGATGCTCTGTTAATACCAACTAAAGAAGAGGTTTTACAAGGACATAAATTTTTAATGGAAAATGAGATAGACGATTTATCTGGACTAACACACCAATCTAAATTCCCATTTTATAATATTTCAGGATTTACATTTTCAGATAGTAGTACTGTAAAATCTGAATTTCCTTATACTGCTTTAACTAACGACCCAGCTAATATAGATAGTAATCTAGAAGAATATCTTGATGGTTTTTCTGATAACATACAACAAATCATAGACCGATTTGAAATAAGAAAGCAACTCCCAAAACTAAAAGAGAATGGATTGACACCTCTTTTAATTGAAAAACTAGCTTCTAAAGAAATCAATTTAAGCCCCATAGAAATTAAAAACCCAAAAGGAGAGGTTTTACCTCCTCTAACTAATTTAGGTATGGGCTATGTTTTTGAAGAACTTATTAGAAAGTTCAACGAAGAAAATAACGAAGAAGCTGGAGAACACTTTACTCCTAGAGAAATTATACAGTTAATGACACATCTTATCTTTTTACCAATAAAAGATAAGTTAAAAGTTGCTCAATACTCTATATACGATTCTGCTTGTGGTAGTGGTGGTATGTTAACTGAAGCTGAAAAATATGCTAAAAGAATTACAGATAACAAAACCACATTTAGCTTGTATGGACAAGAAGTAAACCCTGAAACTTGGGCTGTTTGTAATTCTGATATGCTTATTAAAGGCGAAAAGGATTATCACATTGCTTATGGTTCTACATTAGCTAATGATGGTTTTCAGTTTAAAGAATTCGACTTTATGTTGTCTAATCCGCCTTATGGTAAAGCTTGGAAAAAGGATGAAGATGCTGTGGTTATTGAAAGAGGTAAAACTAATGAAGTAATAAAAGACCCGAGATTCCAAACAGGACTGCCAAAAATTTCTGATTGTCAATTGCTATTCCTTTCTAATATGGTTCATAAAATGAAGAAAGGAACTGAATTAGGAAGCAGAATTGCATCTGTCCATAATGGTTCTTCGTTATTTACTGGTAATGCAGGTCAGGGAGAAAGTGAAATTAGACGCTACTTAATTGAGAATGATTTGGTAGAATGTATAGTGGCGCTCCCAGAAAAAATATTTTACAATACAGGAATTCCAACTTATATCTGGCTACTTTCTAATAGAAAAGAAAAAAGAAGAGAAGGCAAAATTCAGCTTATTAATGCTTTAGACTTATCTACGCCTTTAAGAAGAAATTTAGGAGAGAAAAACTGCGAGATGCAACCAAGCCATATCAAGCAAATAGAGGACTTATATCTAAACTTTAAAGAAACTGAAATATCTAAAGTATTCAACAATGAGGATTTTGGCTATCATGAAGTTACCATAGAAAGACCTTTAAGATACAAATCGCAGTTTACCGAAGAAGCAATTGAAAAATTAAGATATGTAAACACTATTTCAGAGGAAATGACATGGATGTTTAAGGCATTTGGAGATACTTTATATGAAGGTATTACAAAAGATATTAAACAAAAAACAGAGTTTTGGATTAAAGACCAAGATTTAAAAACATCTACTGCTAATAGGAAAAAATTGTTTAGTACAGTTACTTGGAAAACTCAAAAGGAGTTGATGCTAATTGCTAAAGATATTTTTACTAAAATTGGAGATACACTTTATGATGACTTCAACCAATTCAATAAAGACGTTGATAAAGTGCTAAAATCGTTTTCATACAAAGTAAGTGCTACAAACAAGAAAAAGGTGTTACTTGCTGTGAGTTGGAAAGATGAAGATGCCAAACCAGTTATTAAGAAGAAAGAAAAGAATGGCACTTTAACCTATGAAGCAGATGCTGATTTAAGAGATACCGAAATTGTTTCTTTAAATGAAGATATAGAAGTGTATTTTAATAGGGAAGTTATCCCTTATGTTTCTGATGCATGGATAAACTATGACAAGATTACTAAAGGTTACATGATTTCATTTACAAGATATTTTTACAACTATTCTCCCCCTAAAGATTTAGAGCTAATAAAGCAGGAAATCCTTGATTTAGAAAAGGAAACAGAAGGAATTCTAGAAGAGATTATTAAAAGTTAATTACTATTTTTATTTTTTAATTAACACTTAATGTTAATAAGTTTATTATATTTGCAATGGATATTACATTTGGGGACAAGAAGTTAAAGAAATACGCCAACAGTGACAGGGATGGACAAAAAAAGTTGGGTGCAGATAGATTTAGAGTCTACAAAAAAAGACTCTCCCAAATTCAAGCAGCAACAACTTTAGAAGACTTAAGATATGCCCCAGGAAGATTTCATGAATTAAAAGAGAACAAAAAAGGAAAATGGGCTTGCGATTTAGACCATCCTTACAGACTCATTTTTACCCCTCAAGAAAACCCAATACCTACAGATGAAAATGGAAAATATATTTGGGTTGAAATTTCAGGAGTAGAAATTATTAACATTGAAGATTACCATTAAACAGAAAACTAAAGAAGGGACAAATATGGCAACTATTAATCAGTATTACCCAGAAAGTGTTACACACCCTGGCGACATATTATTAGAGGCATTAGAAGAAAGAGAGTTAGGAGCAAAGGAATTTGCAGTAAGAACAGGAAAACCAGAAAAAACTATTACAGCAGTGCTAAAGGGTGAAAGTGCTATTACACCAGATATGGCAGTGTTATTTGAACAAGTTCTTAAAATACCTGCTCATTTTTGGATGAATGCCCAAAGCAATTTTGACGAGTATCAAGCAAGAGTTAACTTTCAGTTAGCTATTGATGATGCTATAGAATGGGCTAAAAAATTTCCTTATGCTAAAATGGCAAGTATGGGCTGGCTTCCTAAAACCTTAAAAATTAGAGAAAAGGTAGTTTATTTATTTAACTACTTTGAGGTAGCTAGTACAAAAGCTTGGGAAGATTATTACATCAACCAAAAGCTTCAAGTGGCTTTTAGAATTTCATTAAAAGACCACGAAAACGCTACTGCTATTGCATCTTGGTTAAGACAAGGAGAATTGCAGTCAGAGCTTTTAGAAGCACCTGAATTTGATAAATCTACATTTAAGAAACTATTGCCAGAGATAAAAAAAATAATGGCTCAACAGCCTGATGATTTCTTTGAGCAACTACAAGCCTTATGCTTAACAGCAGGAGTAAAAGTAGTACACACTCCTTGTTTACCTAAAACAGCTATTCATGGCTCTACCAGATGGATTAACAATGTGCCACTTATACAATTAAGTGGTAGGTATAGAAGAAATGATATTTTTTGGTTTACATTCTTTCATGAAGTAGGTCATATTTTACTACATGGTAAAAAGTATATCTCTATTGAAAATGTAGCCTATGCAGGAGAAAATGAAGACTATGAAGCGGAGGCTGATGCATTTGCTTCAAACATTATTCTGTCTGAAAAAGAAGAAGCTGAAATTTGCAGTAACAGACAATTAACTACTGATGATATTGTAAGATATGCTAATAAATTTGGCACACATCCAGCTACAATTATTGGTCGATTACAACACAAAAAAGTGATTCCATTTGGAGTAGGAACTGAATTCTTTGAACCTATAAATTTCTGCGACTAATTGAGTACTTACCCTAAATACAAACCTGTTACTTTTGAGTATGTAAAACAAATTCCTGAAGATTGGGAGTTTTTACCAAATATTGCTCTATTTGAGGAAAGCAAACAAAAAGGGTTTCCTAACGAAGAGCTTTTAGCGGTATCCATAAAAAAGGGAGTCACTAAAACAGGAGAAATAGATAAAAAAGACTCTTCAAATGAAGATAAGTCAAATTATAAATTGTTAAATATTGGAGAAATTGCCTACAATCCGATGAGAATGTGGCAAGGTGCTCTGGGATTAAGTCCTTATAAAGGTATTGTCAGTCCAGCGTATATTGTTCTGAAAGCTAAAAAAACATTAAACACAAAATTCTACCATTATCTATTTAGGACTAATTTTTATACTAAATATTCAAAACAACATTCTTATGGTCTTTGTGATGACCAATTAAAATTAAGGTATCCTCAATTCAAAAGAATGTATTCTTTTGTGCCACCTATAGAAACACAAAACCAAATTGTTGCTTATTTAGAGGAAAAAGAAAAGCAAATTAAGAAGTTTATTAAAAAGAAAAAACAGTTAATTATCTCTCTTAAAAATCAAAAAATAAACATCATTAATGAAACCATTCACAAAGGTTTAAATTCTAATTACAAAACGGTTAAAACAGATATAGGATATACGCTATACCATCCAGAGAATTGGAATAAAAAACCTTTAAAATATGTTGTTAAACATGTTTCAGAGAACACCAATCAATATAAAAAAGGAGAATATTACCTACCTCTTGAAAACATAGTTAGTTATTTTGGTGAACACACCTATCAAAATGAAGATGTGTACTTTGAAAGCAATGTTAAAAGGTTCAAAGAAAATGATGTGCTATTCAGCAAATTAAGACCTTATCTAACAAAATCTGTAGTAGCTCAAGTTGATGGTTTATGTGTTGGAGAAATATTAGTATTTAGACCAAGAAAAGAAATTAATCCTGAATTTCTTAATTACATTCTACTTTCCCAAAGATTTATTGATTTTGTTAATAGTTCATCTTATGGAACTAAAATGCCAAGAGCAAGTTGGGATTTAATAGGTAGAGTAGAAATTTCTTATCCAAAGGATTTAGAGCTCCAAAAAGAAATTGTTCTTAAAATTAAAAATAAACTTAATAATATTGATAGGACAATAGAAAAAACATCGGAAGAAATAAAACTTGCAGAAGATTTACTAAAAAGTCAAATTGAACAGGTTGTAACTGGTAAAATCCAAGTCCCTAATACTTTTAATGATTATATTAACATAGCAGCAGAACCTATTACAATCTACAAGACATTATAATATGCAGACCACAGACTATAGCGAAAGAGGATTTCAAGAACTCATAGTTAAAGAACTATGTGAGCAAGGATATACAGAAACGTTTTCAAAAGACTTTAATAAAGAGTTTTGTTTTAACCTCCAAGAGCTATGGCATTTTATAAAAACCACACAACCTAAAAAATTCGATTTCATTCAAGATAAAGGTGAAAGAAAGTTTTTATTGCGGTTAGATAAAAAAATAAGGCAAGATGGTATTGTAGATACCTTAAGAAAAGGTGTTAAACACTATGATAAAACCATAGATTTATTTTACCCACAACCACCATCTGTTTATAATAAAAAAGCACAAGATTTATTTGAAAAAAACCTGTTTACAGTAACCCAAGAGTTAATGTACACAGAGGCTAACAGAAACGAAATAGATTTAGTGGTTTTTTTAAATGGGATTCCAGTTGTAACAATGGAGCTTAAAAATGCCTTTACACACCAAGCTGTAAAAAACGCCATAAAACAATACAGAAATACCAGAGACCCAAAAGACCTTATTTTCAACTTTGGTAGATGTATGGTGCATTTTGCAGCAGATACAGATTTGGTATATATGGCTACAGCATTAGCCTACGATAAAACATTTTTCTTACCATTTAATAAAGGGTTAAATGATGGTGATTATGTAGCACCTTTTGGTGCTGGAAATCCTGAAGTTAATGAAGGTATAAAAACATCCTACTTATGGAAAGAGATTTTAGAGAAAAGAAGTTTTACAAACATAATAGGACAGTTTGCACAAATAGTAAAAGATGATGATGACCCTTGTAACAGAAAATTAGGGACAAAGAAAAAGAGAAGTCCTAAACTTATTTTCCCAAGATACCACCAACTAAAAGTCGTTAGAGATTTATTGTATGATGTAAAACATCAAGGTATTGGTAAACGGTATTTAATTCAGCATTCTGCTGGTTCAGGAAAGTCCAACTCTATAACGTGGTTAGCGCATCAATTAGTTGGTTTGTATGATAAAACCAATACGAACCACTTGTTTGATTCTGTTATTGTAGTTACAGACAGAACTGTTTTAGATAGGCAAATTAGAGAAAACATTAAACGGTTTGCTCAAGTAAAATCTACTGTAGAAGCTATTACAGGAAAAGGTGGTTCTAAAACCTCACAATTAAAAGAAGCATTAGCCAACAAGAAAAAAATTATTATTTGTACTGTACAAACATTTCCGTTTTTACTCAAGGAAATGGATGATTTACAGGAATCCAATTTTGGAATTATAATAGATGAAGCCCACAGTAGCCAAAGTGGCGATACTGCTGCTAAAATGAATGCAGCTTTAGCAGGAAAAGGCTTTGATGATTTACCAAAAAATGAAGATGGCACCATAGATACTGATGACATTGTAAACCATATTATTGAAAGTAGAAAAATGCTGAAAAACGCTAGTTACTTTGCATTTACTGCTACCCCAAAAAATAAAACTTTAGAGACTTTTGGCGTGCCTTATAAAGATTTTGGTGATGATGGTTTAGAAAAAACCAAATTTAAGCCTTTCCATACCTACTCTATGAAACAGGCTATTGAGGAAGAGTTTATTCTAGATGTGTTGGCAAACTATACCACTTACAATTCTTTCTATAAGCTTATATCGCAAGCCAAAGAACATAAGGAGTTTGAAATAAAAGATGCCAATAAAAAATTAAGGTCTTATGTAGAAGGACACAAGTTTGCTATTAAAGAAAAAGCCATAATAATGGTTAATCATTTCCATCAAGATGTACATCATTTAATTAATGGAAAGGCAAAAGCAATGATAGTATGTAAAAGTATTGCTTCTGCAATGAAATACAAAGATGCAGTAGATGATTACCTAAAGGAAATAAAATCCCCTTATAAAACTATTGTAGCTTTTTCAGGTAAGAATAAACATTACAGTACTGGTGTAGAAATGACAGAAGCAAGTATGAATAATTTTGCTGATGGAGACAATGACATTCCTTGTAAGTTTAGAAAAGACAAGTACCGTTTTTTAATTGTTGCTAATAAATACCAAACTGGTTTTGACCAACCTCTATTACATACCATGTATGTAGATAAACAATTGTCTAGTGTTGCAGCAGTACAAACATTATCAAGATTAAATAGAGCACATAAACCCTATAAAAAAGACACTTTTGTACTAGACTTTTTTAATAAGCTGGATGATATAAAAGTAGCTTTTCAAGACTACTACACAACTACCATTTTAAGTGAAGAAACAGACATAAATAAGCTGAATGACTTACAAGACGATTTAGCAAAATTTCAAGTCTATTCTCCTGAACTTGTTGAAGAACATTTTACATTATACTATAATAATGTAGATAGAAACAAAACAGAACCACTGATTAAAAGAGGTGCATATTATTTTGACAGTGAATTAACCAAAGATGAAAAAATCAGCTTTAAATCTCAAGCAAAGTCCTTTGTTAGAACCTACAGTTATTTAGCTAAAATTGTTGATGTTCAAAACCCAGAATGGGAAATGTTATGGCTGTATTTAAAGTATTTAACACCCTTGCTAAAAATTGATGAGGAACCAGATGATGAAGACATCATTGAGGCTATTAATATGGATAGTTACAGAGTTTCTAGACACCAACAAGGAAAAATAGATTTAGTTGCAGAGCCAGCTTCTATTGAGCCTATTCCTGTGAGTGAAGGTGGTTTTGGAACAGAAAAAATGTTTGACACCTTGGAAAGCATCATAAATGAATTCAATAAACGATTTGGCGATATTGAATGGACAGATAATGACAAAGTAAATCAAAGGTTAAGTATTGAAATTCCAAGAAGAATTAGAGAGAATGAAGCACAAATGGCTGTATTCAACAATTCTGATAAATCTAACGCTAAAGACTATATGAATAAAATAGTTACAGATGTTATGAAAGAGCTAATCTTCTCTTCAAAAGGAGATTTGGTAGTCGATACAGAAATCTATAAAACCTTTGCAGATAATGCAGATTTTAAACAGAAATATGTGGATATGATGTTTGATATGTTTTGGAGCAATAGGAATAATGAAAGCAGAACACACAAATGATTTAAAATACTATGACAGATACAGATGATTCATATATTCATGACCCTATTGAGGTTGTATTTAAAATGCTTCAAGAAGGAAAACAAAAGGATAAAGCTTTGTCAATCACAAATGGTATTACTGAAATTGTAGATAATCCAGATATTGAGTTTGCCACAAAAAAAGCTATCAGTCATATTTTCGCAAGTGTTTATGCTTGGAATGATGACTATCTAAATGCTAGAAAATACCATTTCAACTTTCTAAATGATGATGAATTCTGCACAAAATATCATGAAACTGTTGAAAGTTATTTGGCTTTAGTTTTTGCCAAAAACAAAGTAGAATTTATCAATCAAATTCTTGTTGAGTTTCCAATAATAAAATCAGATTTTAACGAGATATATAAAGCATATTTAGGTTCTGTGGTCAACCCTAACAGTGAAGAATATTTTGATGTGAAACTAATGAGAAAATATAATCTATTACTACATGCTAAAAGGCTTTATGTAGATTAAGTAATACTTGAAAACTATAATGAATAAAGCAAGCTTTTTTAAACTACAAATAAAGGATGATACTAGAAATATCAATAGAGTTGATGAAGTATTAGCAGACAATAGAATTACATCTAATCTTGAATATTCTGGAGAAACATTTAATGGTTTAGAAAAAGGTGATATTGTTTTAGTGCACAAGGGTAATGCAGCAGAAGCTTTAGTTGAAATACTCTATAAAATTTCCAACAATACAGAAATTACAGGAACTTCATTTGGAGTAGATTATAAGGTTAAAGTTTTAAGTTACTTTAAAGACTCTGATAGCTTTCCTTATCATGCAATTGGTGAAAACAAGATAGGTTTTTCAAACACGTTTTCCCCTTTAACAGACACAAAAACAAAAACATACAATTTCATTCTTAATTGGTATAGTACTATTGTAAAAACAAATATTATGGAAAACATCAAAGTTTCTGAAACTAGACAAGAAGAGATTAAAACACTTTGGAATAAATATAAAAGTGAAGTTTCAGATGCTGATAAAAACCACATAGAATTTGAAGTAAAGAAACTGCTTGATGAGTGGAAGCTATACCGTGATAAAATTGAATCAAATACCTTAGAGCTAGAAGATTATACTAATAGAATAAATAATATAGAAGCAACCTTGCCTGGAGGCTATTTATGTAACTTTTTAGAACGTACAACAAAAACAGTTTTTGGCTCTTCTAAGCCAGGAACAGCTAACAATTTTGGAGTCAAGCTAAATGAAAATAATACTTATGCCATTGGTAATGACAACTTGGAAACATCAAAAGAAAATGCAGAAGAGTTTTATGCTAATGAAATCAAAGGATTAATAAAAGAAATCACAACCACCAAAGACATTACAGTCAAGGTACATGAGGTAGAAAACAGCAATTACAGAGCAAAACAAATTTTAAGAAAATTAGCTGTTTTAGATAACCTATATGATTTTATTTATATCTATTCGGACCCTATTATAGATACTTTACACAATGAATTGTTAAACTCTGAGACATCAGGTAATTTGGGTAAAAACTACGAAATTAGAAAAGTATTAAATGATATACTTAACATACAAGATAATCCAATTGAAAATGTTTTACTTTCTAGATTTTTATGGAAGTATGGAAATACACAGGGTTTAGCAGATGTAAATACTCCAAATGTGATTTTATATGGTCCTCCAGGAACAGGTAAAACCTATGCCGTAAAAAACAGTTTAGACTTCTTATGTCAAGGAGACAGAAGTAGGTATGAATTTGTTCAGTTTCACCCTTCTTTTACTTACGAAGATTTTATTGAAGGTATTAAACCTAAAGGTGTAACAGAAAATGGAAATATTAAGTTTGAATTGGTTGATGGTGTTTTTAAACGTTTTTGTAAAAGAGCTAAAGAAAACTTGGACAAAGACTACTATTTTGTTGTAGATGAAATAAATAGAGCCAATTTATCATCAGTTTTTGGTGAAACATTATTATGTATTGAAAAAGAGTATAGGCATGATGGCAAAAATGACCAAAACCTTATAAAAACGCAATATTCCCCTTTAATTGAAGATATGATTAAAGAGGATAAAAAAAATAAAGGCTTGGCTTATCATTTTATTGATGGTGATGCTTATTTTGGCGTACCTAAAAACGTGTTTTTTATAGGTATGATGAATGATGTTGATAAAAGTATTGATGCTTTTGATTTGGCTCTAAGAAGACGTTTTAAATGGATAAGAAAAGATTGCGATTATGATGTCATTGAGAATGAAGTAAAATTTAGAAATGGGGAAGGTTTTTATAATATTGAAAAATATACTAAATCCTGTAAAAACCTCAATGACTTTATAAGCGAAGAACTAGGCATGGGGAAATCCTATGAATTTGGACATTCTTTTTTTATGAAAATTACTGATATAGCAAGCAGTAAAACTATTTCTTCTAAAAATTTAAAAGTGCTATTTAATTTACATTTAAAACCTACCCTTAAAGAATACTTAAGGTCTATGTTTGCTGAAGGTCAATTAGACAACAAATTAGAAGAAGCTTTATCTGTTCTTATAAATCCTATTAGTAAATAATAGATGAAAATAAGTGTACCAACAAATCATAATTTTTATGAAGAAAAGCCAATAGTTGAAAGCCAATTAATGGAAGGGTTTGGAGCAAAAAACAAAAAAGAAACGAAGCACATTAGGGAACATCTTTTTTCTTCAACCTTCCATTTTACAAGTAAAAAAGAAAGTCTAGAACAAATCAAAATCTTTGGTTTTAAAGAACAAAGAAATAAACTAGAAGATGAGGAACAACTTGTATTAAAACTATATGCAAAAGAAAGTAATATTGAAGAGAAAAAATATATAGTTCAAACTGGTTTATTTGCTGGAACAATCTACCATAAAGATGTACAGTTCAACATAGGAACACCTTATGGAGATACTTTTTTAAAACGTATGTTAAACTTTGTCAATGATATTTATGTTGACAATCAGCCCACTAAGGCAGATAAAACAGAAGAAACTAATGAATTCCAAAACATCATTGCTTTTCTCTTTATCCAATCTTTAGAAAAAGCAGCAGTTTTAGGGCTACCTAAAACCTATCAATCAATTACAGAAAGAAGTAATAAAGTTCGTGGTAAAATAGACTTAAACGCTTACTTAAAACAAGATATTCCTTTTACAGGAAAGTTAACTTCAACCTATCGAGAACAAATATATGTTCAAGAAATTATAGATATTCTTTACTTAGCGTGTAAAACTCTTGAAAAGAAGTTTGGTAAAGAAATACACACAAAAATATTAGGTATCTATCAATTACTGAAACAAAACTATTCAGGTGTCTTTCCTCAAGCTGCTGTAATAGAAAAAGCAAAGCATCATGTGGTATTGCAAAACCCAATGTTTTCTAATTTTAAAAAAACCATTGGATATGCTGAAATCATACTTAAGGAACAAAATTTATTAATATCCAAAGAGGACAATAAACTTTCTACAAATGGTTATTTATTTGATATTTCACAACTATTTGAGGTCTATTTAGAAAAGCTTTTAAGTCGTTACTTTAAAGATTGGCATGTTACTGGTCAAGAAGAATTGAAGGTTTATAAAAAAATGTTCTATAGCCGTAAAATGTTTCCAGATTTAGTAATGAAACATAAAAAAACAAATAAAATAATCGTTTTTGATGCTAAGTTTAAAAAAATGAGACTTCTTACAACACAAAGTAGTTACTCGGATTTAGATAGAAGTGATTTTTATCAAATCCACTCTTACATCCAATATTATCAACCTAATGTGATTGCAGGTGGTTTAATTTATCCCTTGTCTAAAGAAATTAATACAACAACAACTTACTCTAAAAACTTGTTTGACAATCAAGAACTCAACACTAAATTTATAGTAGATGGAATTCATATTAATAAAAAGATGAGTATGTCTGATATTAATAAAAAAGAAAAAGAGTTTTTGCTCAGGATAGAAACATTAATTAAAGAACAACCATCAAAAAAATAACCCAACCTCTAAATTAATAGAGATTGGGTTCTACTCAACTCAAAAACCAACGATGTTTAGAATCACCATTGATAGCATTTGCCAAACCTTGAGTAAAATCAAAGGCATTGACATTTCTTGATAGAAAAGAGTCTATATAAGAGCTCTTATTAGCTCCTGTGAAGAGATTATATACATTCCAAAGGTTAATATCTCCATTCTTGTTTCTACAAAAGCTATCATCTAAATAATAGTCTTTAGCTACTGTAGAAACCTGTCCATCATTAAGCATTAATTCTGGAATTAGAGATTTCTCTTGTTTTGGTAAAAAGTTATATAATCTTGCTCTACCTATAAGCTGAGCAAATTGCTGTTCAGTTAAATTATGCCGAGATAATTGCTTCATTTCCTGTAAATGAGATTGTGCATTGTAATTCTCAATTAAGTCCATAATTTTAGACTGTAATTCAGAATAGTTCCCTACTCGCATTTCATCTTGATACCCATCTGTAGAAATACATAGATTACAACACACCATATTTTGAAAACCAATAAAGAACTTAAACTTTTCATACGTTTTTCTGTTATATAGGTTTTCTTGATTGTAAGCTCTTACACCTCCAACAGTTAATGAAACATCATGACCATTTATGTTTTCTGTAATAGATGGAATTCTAATGATGAACGCCATCCTCTCAAAATACTGAGTTTTTTCATGTTCTAAAAGCTCTTTTACAGGCTTGTAAATGGCATCAGCAGTTCTACCCTTAATTTGATGAGAAACTCTAACCTCTGGAACTTCTATTGTATGATGAGAAAACACCTTTCCAACACAGTCTTGAGCTATCTCTATAAACTCTTGATGTGCTAATGTTTTCTCATTATCTTTACTAAATACAGGAATAATACAATCATGTTTTAAAGTAGAAAGGCTAACCTCCTTTGTGTTAGCCTCTATAAATGGGTTATGTGGATATACTTTATTTTCTGAAGGTATTTGCAAAGGATGCACAATTTCAGGAATACCTTCAGGATTATTAAATACTCCATTACGTTGCTTGTTAAGCTCTGTTACTGATACTATTTCCATTTTGACTAAAATTTTCTGGTTTAACTAATTGTTCTAACTGGTCTTTTTTAGCTTGATACAAAGCTTTTAACGGCAACTGAAAACTAGGATACTCTTTATATAGTTCCATTAACTGACTAACAGTTAAGCACTCTTCTATTTGCTGTTTTACATCTTCCTCTTTAATAGGAGAAGTACACCATTCCAAAATTCGTTTACCTGTAGCTGTGTTAATCATAAATTCTGGCTTTCCAGAAAACAGATTAGTTCTGTCTTTACTCGCTATAGCAAAGTGTTTAATATCTATATCAAATACTATAGTAAATTCATAAGAAACATCATCTCGTTGTACAGCTTTAAGTCCAACTTTTTCAGGAACATATTTTCCATCTTTTTGTTGTAGCACATAATCTTGTTTTGTCCTCATAGTTGCTATAACATGAGCGTCACATTGTAAAATCTTATTTATAAATGCTTTTTGTCTTGGTGTAACCTTACTCCAATTAGCAAAAGAATTACCAGGTAGTTTAGAATGATAATCTAAAAGCTCATCCCATACTTGAGATATGGAATCTAATATAATCACTTCCATACCTGCTTCTTCACAAATAGTGATAGCTTCTATAAATTTCTCTGGTGTATAAGGTGGTTGCAATGGTAATACATTGTAGTTACCCAAATGAGCATATAGGTCAGCTGAACCATTTTCTGTATCAATTACAGCCACTTTATCCAGTTGGTCATTAGTTAGTCCTTTAGCCAATAAAAGAGAACTTAAACTCTTGCCTGAACCTGATGAACCTTGCAGAGCCATTTTAATTTTTGCTTGTTGTCTTTCTGATTTTCTTAATTGCATAATAAAATTATTTAAAGATTAATATTTATATGAAAACAGGCTAATCCCAAATGAAATTAGCCTGTTGTAAAATGAATTTTTGTAATAAGTTATAGGTCTATAAATTTCCTGTTTTCTATATCTAAATCTTCATTTGAAAACTCTTTTAGATAAGCTATAGTAATAGAAACATCACCATGACCCATCATTTCCGTAATTTTCTCAATGGGTGTCCCAACCATCTTCAAAATAGTTGCGAAACTATGTCTAGCCACATAAGAGGTAGGTTTCTTATTAATACCTACTAATGAGGCAATCTCCTTTAGTTTTGAATTATATCTTCGAAGCACCTTATGTTTCCTGTTTGCTATCTGTTGTGGTGTTAAATCATTACTTAATAGAATTGGGAACACATAGTCTGTTGGTCGATTTTGTTTCTTATAATAATCTAGAATGTCTTTTACTGGTGGGATAATTTCTAAATTTAATTTCCCTTTTGTTTTTGACCTTACATAATAGATTCGGTTATTCTGTATATCTGACCATTTTAAGTAAACCATATCATGAAAGTTCATACCTCTACAATAAATGGAAAACATAAAATAATTGTGCGCTTCTAATAAAAGTGGATGTTCTGAAACATTCAGATTTTTGATTAATTTGTACTCTTCAACTGACAAAGCAATTTTTCTAGATTCAGATTTAAGTTTAGATACTTTATAATCTTCAAAAGGATAGGGTTCTTTTGGGATGGTTTTTCTTTTCCTTGCTTTATTATATAACGCTCTAAACATTCTCATTTTAAATGCTACTCCACCACCTTTACTACCTCTTTCTCTTAAAAAGACTTCATATTTCTCCAAGAATATGGGTGTAACACTACTAAATTTAACCCCTTTTCCTTTATATTTGATTATTGAATCTCTGGTGTCCTTATAAGCTTGAGCTGTACCTATGTTTCCTGCTCTAGTTGTTTCGTCAATAATTTCATTAAAGAAATCCATGACATTAACTTCTTTATCCCTTTTGGTTGTTCTGAATTCTTCTTCAAATTCTTCCAAATTAAAATCCTGTTGGTTCAGTTTAAATGACCTTATAATCTCTAATGCTCTAGCTTTTAACTTTAATAGCATTTCATTTTCTGTTTGATAGCTTGGATGGTGTTTTGTAAATGATTCGTTTATAAAATGTTCCTTTTTACAGTACAGTCCTAAACTTATTTTCTTACGTTTTCTGTCTTTTAGTATTCTTAAGTAAACAGCATACTTGCCATTAGCCATAGGTTTCCCATCAAGCATCAATTTGATTGTTGCTCTTATCATATTTTTTGTTTTAAATTTTGAAATAAACTGCCTCAGAATAGAGGCAGTCATTACAGTAGTTGCAGTAATTACATACTTACATTCGTTTTTTGTACTTACCTCTACTTTGCTTAAAAATGTATTTTCTCTTTTTCCACTGGACTAACTTATCATCTATAGTCCTTGTAGGTATGCCAAATTTCACCCCAACATCAATTGCCTCTTGCCTCGTGAAAATTGATTTTAAGTCATCCAAGATGTTTTCATCTTGTAACGATAAATCTCCTGTTTCAATAGAGTTGAAGGTAAACTGACAATGCCTTAACAAGGTTTTCATTAATTGTGAAGCAACTAAAAAGTCATTATTTGAGCAAAACAACTTACTTTCTTTTTTGATATTTGATTTATTCCTTAAAACTGTTAATATCATTGCAATTCTAAAGAGAATTAAACCATGTCTGTGTAAATTTGATATGAACGATTGTGAATGGTTATTAACAATATCTGTTCTTATGGGTCTAATAATGCTTAAAAATTTCTCCTTTTGTTGGTCTGTGAAACTGAACTCAATTGGATTTTTAAGTTTTACTAATTCTCCATACAAATTGAATATATCTTTACCTACTTCGTCAAATACTACTTTATTGTTTTTTGTTTTTGCTGCAAACACATCTTTAAAATCTGTGATTTCATCAAAATTGTAAATCATAAACCTCGAAAACAAACCATTTTCTCTGGATTTTATCAAGGGTTTCAATTGGTCTGGTGTACCACTAATAACCATAGATAGTTTTGGCTCCTTAATATCAACAAACACTTTATCTGTTTTTCTACTAACAGATACTGGCTCATGGTGAAACGCCTTTCTTAAAACATCAGAAAAATTACTCCAGTCGTTTTTAAGCATATTACTCAAGGTATCTGCCTCTGATTCCATTATAAGTAATCCATGCTTACTTGAATCTAAAAATGAATGCATTTCTGCGCTACTTATATTAGCTGGCAAAATTTTCACTTTTATATCAGGACATTTATCAGACTCACTTTTCTTGTTTTTATTACTTTCTTCACAAATTAAAAATTGGCTTTTACTTTCATTAAAAATTTTATCGTGAATTGGTTCTATTAACAATCTTGAATAGTTCATAACTCCTTTTCCAGATGCTGCTGGTGCAATTACCATTAGATATAGGTGAGGGTAAACAAAATCTCCATCATAAATCCCATTAACATTAGGCAAACAGCTACTTAAGACTCCTAAACTTGACAACAATACAATATCCTTTTCTCTACTTTCAAAAGGCTCTGTCAGCCTGATTAGTTCTTCTGGAAGCCTTTTGTAAATATGCTTTTCAATTAATCTTCTTTCCATTACCATTTCTTTTTAAATGATTAAAAATATCTTCCTCTAAAACTCTTTTGCTTTCTGATATACTTTGTAACATCCAATTATCCAAATCTGACTTTCTGAAATAGATTTTGCCTCCGTTTGGTTTAGTAAACTCAATAGCTTTTTTATGTGTTAATTTGTATAAAAAGGATTCACTTACATCTAAATAAATTAGTGCTTCTTTAAAACTCAATATCTCCTTATAAGCAATCATTTGTGCTCTTTGAAGATTTTCTACATTCTCTGTATTTTCCATCTTTCATAATTTTATGACACCTTGCTAGCATAAAATTTAGGCATCTGATTCTGATGCAATATTAGAGGATATTATAACTGAAAGTCAGTATCTGTGAGAATCGTGTGAGGTAATGTGTGAGGTTATTTTGGGAAGTTTTCAGAAAAGAAAGCTCTAATTTTATCGAGGTCTGAATTACTTTTATTTTTTATTCTATTTATAGTACTTTCATAGTTGCTTACAGATAAAATAGCTCCTGATTTGGTTTTAAACCTTTCAGATTCTTCTATTCTTTTTCTAGTCAAATCTATAAATAGATTAGACATTTCATTGAGCAGGCAAACTATGTTTTCTGTACTGGTATTAAATCTAACTGTTTCTTTAATTTCAATATAATTCAAAACAGAATAAAAGTCTTCAAAACTATATTCATCAGCATCTATAAATAAATTATCATCCATGAAATCATAGATTTTTTGTAAATCTTTTCTTGAATATTTTGGCTTTAAAGTGAAGTACGAAACTTCATTATTTTCCAATTCTAATGGAAATTGGTATTTCTTTTTTAAGTAGTCTTTAATTTCTTCTGAAGGTTTTAAGCAAATGGGAAAAGTAGATATAACTTCAAAATTATCATCTTCAATGTATTCAAATGAATTTAGAATAGTATTCCAGTATTTGAACTTCTCTTTATTGTTCAGCTTAACATTTGATAGGTCAATTTCAGATTTAATATCATTAGTAATTTTCCAAAGCAACTCTTTTAATTCAGTTTCAAATTTTGTTTCCAAAACCTCATTATTAATGGCACTATAATAACTTATTATCCCTTTAGAGTAATCAATATTTAAAGGCTGCTCTTCTTCATTAATATACTTTTTAATGAACTTATTTATCAAACGCTCAACATTTGTTGGGTGTATAAAGTTTTGAAGGTTTACAATTGCTGTAGGTTGAAATGTGTTCATACTTCAAATCTACTAAATGTTGCCGATATGTTGCAGGTAAAATAAAAAAGCACCTACAATAAAATTGTAAGTGCTTGATTTTAAAAGTGGTCCCACTTGGGCTCGAACCAAGGACCACCTGATTATGAGTCAGGTGCTCTAACCAACTGAGCTATGGGACCAAAATTGGTCTGCAAATCTAATATTATTTTTAAAACGCTACAAGATTTTATTTCTTTATTTCTTCTTTTATTTCCTGACAAAGCTCAATTAATACACCATTAGACGATTTTGGGTGTAAAAAAGCGACTAATTTATTATCTGCTCCTTTCTTTGGTGTTTCGTTTAAAACGATAAAACCTTCCTTTTTTAAGCGTTTAATTTCAGCTTTAATATCATCAACATCAAAAGCAATGTGATGGATGCCTTCTCCCTTTTTTTCAATAAACTTTGCTATTGGACTGTCTTTTTTTGTAGCCTCTAGCAATTCTATTTTATTCTCGCCAACTTTAAAAAACGAGGTGTTTACGCCTTCGCTTTTAACGTCTTCCATCTTATAATGAGGCTCGCCAAATAGTTTCGCAAATAATGCGTTAGACTCTTTTATGTCTTTTACAGCAATACCTATATGTTCAATTTTATTCATCAAAATATGTTTCTTTTTTAAAAAAATACTATATTATATACTTAACTCTGTTGCTTTTAAGTCACGAATTTTGACCATAAAAGTAAGATAATATTTAAATATCGCCTATTTTTGCAGTTTAGAAGCACAAATAGGCTTTTAATAAAACACATTATATTGGAAGAAAGTCAAAGACAAAAAAAAATAGGATCTGTATTACAACGCGATTTAGTAGATGTACTACAAACTGCTGCAACGCAAGGCGGAATGCGAGGTGTACTCATCTCTGTATCTAAAGTTAAGGTGACTGTAGATCTCTCTGTAGCAAAGGTTTACTTAAGTATTTTCCCAAATGATAAAGCCAAAGAGCTTATTGTTGGGATTCGCTCTAACACACCTTTTATAAGACACGAATTAGCGCAACGTACTAGAAACCAGTTACGTCGTATGCCTAATTTAGAGTTTTTTGTGGATGATTCTTTAGAGTATATAGACCAGATTGAAAAATCTCTAAAAGGCGAAGAAAACCCTATTAAAAATCCAGACTTATTAGGAAACCGTAAGCAGTCGTAGATTGAATATTTCCTTATACATAGCTAAACGTTATTTGCGCTCTAAAAGCAGTAATAATGCTATTAATTTTATTACAATTTTAGCCATAATTGGCATTATTTTAGGTGCTGCATCCTTATTTGTAGTACTTTCTGGCTTTGCTGGTTTAAAAGATTTTACTTTAGAGTTTACAAGCATTGTAGATCCTGATTTAAAAGCCGAAACCACAGTTGGAAAAAGCTTTATACTTACCGAAACACAAGAACAAGAGATTGCAAACATAGAAGGTATTGCATCGTATTCTAAAGTTATTGAAGAACGTGTTATTGCTTCGTTCGATGGTTTAAAACATCCAGCTTACATTAAAGGAGTAGATGCTAATTTCCCTGTTGTGAATGCAGTAGATTCGGTTATTGTGCAAGGCAGTTGGTTGGCGCCAAAAACCAACCAAATAGTTGTAGGTTGGGAAATATCCAGGCAATTATCTTTTGGTGTTTTAGACTATAATAAGTTTGTTAATTTATATGTTCCTAATCCAGGAACAGGACAAATCTCTTCGGTTAAACAAGCCTTTTCTTCTGTAAAAACAGTAAATATTGGTATTTATGATATTAACGAAGAACTCAACAATAAATACATTTACACTTCCATTGAAACAGCACAAGAATTATTAGGCTACCAACCCAATCAAATTTCGAGTATTGAGTTTAAATTAAACAAAAACGCAGACGAAGCTTCTGTAGTTTCACAGCTTTCTAGCCTTTTAGGAAATGATATTAAAATAAAAAACAGATTACAGCTTAACGATGCGTTGTACAAAATGCTAAACTCCGAGTATTTGTTTGTGTATCTATTACTTACTTTAGTTTCAGTTATATTAATTTTTAATGTTATTGGCTCTTTAATTATGATGATTTTAGACAAAAAGAAAACATTAAATACGTTATTTAATATTGGAGCAACTGTAAAAACAATTCGGAATATTTTTTTCTTACAAGGCTCAATAATGACTATTGTTGGAACAGCAATCGGTTTGTTTTTAGGCTATATAATAGTATTAGCACAACAAACTTTTGAGTGGGTAATGATAACGCCTTCGTTACCATATCCAATGAGTGTGCATGTAGAAAACTTAGTTTTAGTGTTTGTAACCATTTCTATATTAGGCGTTTTAGCGTCTAAATTAGCAGCTTCGCGTATTTCTGAAAAGTTGGTGAAAACAGGTTAGTTTTAATTTGGGCAAGTTGCCTAAAAAGGCAAACAGGCTTTCACAACTCGCTCTTTGCAAGGAGCTCAAACAAATTGCTCAATCCTTCTTGCACTTACCTGCTATGGTTTTGTTTTATAGAGTGATTACAAGCTACTCCGCAAACAGAAAGTCTCCAAACTTCTCCAACACCTCATCAAAAGCAGCAAAAACATCTGCCGAAGCATCGCTAGTTACCATTTTCATTCTATGTTCTTTAAAATGTGGAATGCCTTTAAAGTAGTTGGTATAGTGACGTCTGGTTTCAAAAACACCTAAAATTTCGCCTTTCCAATCTATGGACATTTGTAAGTGTCTGCGAGCAGCTTCTACACGCTCTTGCATTGTAATTGGCCTGTAATGTTCTCCAGTTTCAAAAAAGTGTTTTACTTGTTTAAAAAACCAAGGATTACCAATTGTTGCACGACCAATCATACAGCCATCTAATCCAAACTCATCTCGCATAAGCATTGCCTTTTCTGGAGAATCCACGTCGCCATTTCCAAATACAGGAATGTGCATTCTTGGATTGTTTTTTACTGCAGCAATAGGTTTCCAATCGGCTTCCCCTTTATACATTTGTGCTCTGGTTCTACCATGAATAGAAATTGCAGCACAACCCACATCTTGTAAGCGTTCTGCAACCTCAACAATTTTAATAGAGTCGTGATCCCAACCTAAACGCGTTTTTACAGTAACAGGTAAATTGGTGCGTTTTACCATTTCGGCAGTCAATTGTTCCATTAAACAAATGTCTTTTAAAATACCTGCTCCAGCACCTTTGCTTACTACTTTTTTAACAGGACAACCAAAGTTAATATCAATAATATCCGGATTGGATTTTTCGACAATATCTATAGTTTGCAACATGCTTTCCATATTGGCTCCAAAAATTTGAATGCCAACAGGTCGTTCTTTTTCGTAAATATCCAACTTCATAACGCTTTTTGCAGCATTACGAATTAAGCCTTCGCTACTTACAAACTCTGTGTAAACCACATCTGCACCTTGTTCTTTACACAATGCACGAAATGGTGGATCGCTTACATCTTCCATTGGAGCTAGAAGTAATGGGAAATCCGGAAGTTCTATGTTGCCTATTTTTACCAAGTGTATTTAATTTTGGAGCAAAATTAAGGTTTTTTAGGTAATTGTGAATAAAAGACCTCACAGGTTTTAAAAACCTGTGAGGTCTGAGTGAAAATAATTTATATTTATAAAAAAAATAATCTTGCAAATCCCTTTCGAACCCACAATTTTTGGCTACCAAATAAATATTCATCTTATTTTAGAGTATTTAGCCTTTTTTATTGCCTTTAGATATTATGTTATTTTAAGACGACAACAGTCTGATGTTATTTCCTCCAATAACAGGCTGTCTATAATTTTAGGTGCAGCTCTTGGAGCGTTAATTGGTTCGCGTTTAGTTGGACTCTTAGAGAATCCTCTAGTTGAATTTTCGCAACAAAACCTTATTGCACTATTAAACACAAAAACCATAATGGGAGGACTATTTGGTGGCTTACTTGGTGTAGAATTGGCGAAAAAACTTATTGGCGAAAAAAGTTCTTCTGGAGATTTGTTTGTGTTTCCTATTATTGTTGGCATTTTTATTGGTAGAATTGGCTGTTTTTTAATAGGTGTAAAAGAGTTTACTTATGGACGTGTAACAGATTCTATTTTTGGAATGGATTTAGGCGATGGTTTACTTAGGCACCCAACCTCTTTTTACGAATTGGTGTTTTTAGTTGTGTTGTTTTTAATTTTAAAATATATTAAATCACATATTACTTTAAATAATGGAGATTTATTTAAACTATTCATGCTCAGTTACTTTGGGTTTCGGTTTTTTATCGAGTTTTTAAAACCCAATGTGTTTTATGTATTTGGATTAAGTACTATTCAACTTTTATGTGTAATTTGTTGGTTGTATTACAGTAAATTTATTGCTAATACTGTTATTAGCAATAAAGCGCGTTAAGGATTGCAGTGGAAATCCTTTTTGTGAGGCACGAGCAAAAAGATTGTAACGTAAAGCCTGACCCTTGTGGTAACGCCAAAATAATTTTAAAAACAAACAAATGCCAGTTAGAAACTATACCTATTACGATTTTACGCTAAGCCTTTGTCCGGAATGTTTAAAGCGTGTGGATGCTAAAATTGTGTTTGAAGATGGTAATGTTTATATGCTAAAACGCTGTAAGGAACATGGTAATAGTAAGGTGTTAATTGCAGACGATATTGAGTATTACAAAAACATACGTAATTATAACAAACCTAGCGAAACGCCTTATACCTTTAATACCAAAACGGATTATGGTTGTCCTTACGATTGTGGTTTGTGTCCAGATCATGAGCAACATTCTTGCTTGACTGTTGTTGAGGTTACAGATCGTTGTAATTTAACCTGTCCAACGTGTTATGCTGGCTCGTCGCCAACCTACGGAAGGCATCGTACTTTAGACGAAGTTAAGGCAATGTTAGATACTATTGTGAGGAATGAAAAGGAGCCAGATGTGGTACAGATTTCTGGAGGTGAGCCAACAATACATCCGCAGTTTTGGGAAATTATGGATTATGCAAAGTCGTTGCCTATTAGGCATTTAATGCTAAATACTAACGGGATTAAAATTGCTAAAGATGTCGCTTTCGCGGAACGATTAAAAACGTACGCACCAGATTTTGAAATTTATTTGCAATTTGATTCGTTTGAAAATAGCGTACTGCGCGAATTGCGTGGTGCAGATTTAAATGAAATACGTAAACAAGCGCTTAAAAATCTCAATAGATTAAACTTATCGACGACTTTAGTGGTTACGCTACAAAAAGGATTAAATGATGGCGAAATAGGTAAAATAATTGATTATGCATTACAACAAAAATGTGTTCGTGGTGTGACGTTACAGCCTACTCAAATTGCTGGACGATTAGATAATTTTAATCCTGAAACCGATAGGATGACCATTACAGAAGTGCGACGTAAAATTATGGAGCAGACGTCTATTTTTAATTCGGACGATTTGCTGCCTGTACCTTGTAATCCTGATGCTTTGGTTATGGGTTATGCTCTTAAATTAGGAGATGAGGTGTTTCCGTTAACACGATATATTAATCCAAATGATTTGCTAGATAATAGCAAGAATACTATAATTTACGAGCAAGATGAAGCCTTACAAGGCAAAATGATAGAGTTGTTTAGTACAGGAAACTCTGTTGAAGTGGCTGAAGAAAATTTAAAATCTATTATGTGCTGTCTGCCTAATATTGATGCGCCAGAATTGGGTTACGATAATTTATTTAGAGTTATAATTATGCAATTTATTGATGCTTATAATTTTGATGTGAGAGCGATAAAAAAATCGTGTGTGCATATTGTGGATAAAGACAATAAAATTATTCCTTTTGAAACTATGAATTTATTTTATCGCGACGATAAAAAAGCACGTTTGGAGGAACTTAGAAATGAGATTTCGTAATGCCTATGCTTTTAATTGACTCTACAGATTATGGCTTTATAATTCTATTAGGAGTATTGTTAGTATTTGGTGTGCCTTTAATTATTGGAATATTTGCATTAGCTTTACGAAAAAAGAAACCTAAAATTGCTAAAATTTTAGGTATTGTAATAGTCGTTTATGCATTAATAAGTTTGGGATATTGTAATGGGTTAATATAAGTTGATATGTTTTTAGAAGTAGGAAATTTAGATGGTTTAGTTGTTATGTTATTGCTTATAATGTTAGGTCCTGCAATAATATTAGCAATAGTGGGATTGGCTATAATTAAAAAGCATAAAAAAACATCTAAAGTATTATTTATTTTAGCTGTGGTTTATACCATTATTAGCCTTGGTGTTTGTGGAGCCATTATGTCTGGTTATTAACCACAAACCATAAAATCCTAAAAACAACTCTGCTACTTTTCCAAAAACATAGCCAAACGTTGGTACGCCATCCTGTACAATGCTTAGCACTCTACCAAAACCTAAGCCTAACATAAAAATCATGTTAGTAATTAGTGCTAGTTTTAAATAATTGGTTTTAAATAGTCCTAAAATCCATAAGGTTGAGAATCCAAGATACAATCCCATAATGGCTTTGTAAAAGTTATGCTCGTCTATAGTTTCCAAATACATATCGAAACTTAATTCTGGTTTAAAACCATAAATTATCGCAACAGGAACGACTATTACTACAGATATTAATAGATGAATTTTACTAATAAAGTCTTGTTTGGTGTTTATCATCCTATACTGTTTTGTCATTCAGAGCGATAGCGAAGAATCTCATAAAAAAAAAAATGCAAAAAGATTCTTCGCTTTGCTCTGAATGACATCGCTAAATCTTCCAGATTTTTGAGTTTAAAATGTAACCTCAGTTTCAACTAATTCTTCGCCACGTTTTACAATTACTTTTGTTTTATCGCCTTTTTCAAAAGCAGATAAAGCGCGCATATAACTCATCATGTCTGTTATTGTACTATCGCCAAGTTTAGTTACAATATCTCCTCGTTGCAAACCTGCTTTAAATGCTGGAGTATCTTCTCTTGTGCCATCTATTCGCATGCCTTTTCCATCAAATAAATAATCTGGTGTTACACCTAAACCGACTTTAAAACGAGGTACGTCGTCACTTTCATTTTTAGTTTTTCTAAATGGTAATCTTCCATTATTATCTAAGTCTGAAATAATTTCATAAATATAATTTGAGATGGTTTTCATGCCTTCATAATTCAGTTTTTCGGCATCATCTGTTGGTTTATGGTAGTCTTCGTGCTGACCAGTAAAAAAATGCAATACAGGAATATCTGCATTATAAAACGACGTGTGATCGCTTGGTCCAACACCAGATTCTTTTTGTATTAACTTAAACTTCTCGTTATTAGAAGTTAGTGTTTGCTTTAAAATTGGAGAGGTTCCAACGCCATAAACTGCCAAGGTACTGTCTGCTTTTAAACGTCCAACCATATCCATATTAATCATATAGTTTACTTTTTTTGTGTCTATAGTTGGGTTTTTTACGAAATAATTAGAGCCTAATAATCCCATTTCTTCACCAGAAAACGCCATAAATAAATAGTTATTATTACTATTTCCGGCCATTAATTTTTTAGCTAAATTTAATAACACTGCAACACCACTTGCATTATCATCTGCTCCATTGTGAATGGCTTTTTCTCCTCTATGTAAAGAGCCTTCTGCGCCATAACCTAAGTGGTCGTAATGTGCTCCAATAATAATAGTGTTTTCGGCTTTATTATCTATAAAACCAATTACATTAGTTGCTGTAATGGTACTATCGCCTTCTTTTACTGTGTAATTTACTTTTTGATGTGGATTTGTTTTCGGTTTAAAAGAAAACGTCTGAAAAAAACCATCAGTTCCTTTTGATTGAAGTCCTATTGCTGTAAAACGATCTGCTATATATTGCGCTGCTTTTTGTTCGCCTTCGCTTCCTGTTTGTCTGCCTTCTAAACTATCGCTCGATAGGAAAGCGACATCTTCTTCTATAGTTACCAGTTTCGGTTTTTCGGTTTTACAAGCAGAAAGTAGTAGTAAAAAAACAAGGATAATATTATATTTCATTATTCAGAAGTATTAATTTTACACAAATTTAATCAATACTCTTAAATTATTATCAATGAATCGTATATACATTCTTTTTTTCGTCTTTGCTTTTTTTAGCTGTAAAAATGAAGTAAAAACAGAAACCACAAAAACTGTTGAATCTACTGAAACTAAAAACGATTTAATTTATCCTGAAGAAACTCATTTTAAATCTTTAAGACAGGTAACTCATGGTGGAGATAATGCGGAAGCCTATTGGAGTTTTGACGATAAGCAATTGGTATTTCAATCCAACTACAAAAAATGGAACGTAAGCTGTGACCAAATGTTTTTAATGAATGCAAACCAAACCTTTGACAGTATTGCGCCTCCAATGGTAAGTACAGGAAAAGGACGTACAACCTGTTCTTATTTTATGCCAGACAATAAGCATATAATTTACGCTTCTACACATTTAGGAGACGAAAAGTGTCCAGATACACCTTTACGTAAAAACGGAAAATACATTTGGCCTGTTTACGACACCTTCGATATTTTTGTAGCAGATTTAGAAGGTAATATTGTAAAGCAATTAACACACGAAAAAGGTTACGATGCAGAGCCAACAGTCTCTCCAAAAGGCGATAAAATAGTATTTACTTCAACCAGAAGTGGTGATTTAGAGTTATATACTATGAATTTAGATGGTAGCAATGTAAAACAAATTACAGACGAATTGGGTTACGATGGAGGTGCCTTTTTCTCTCCAGATGGTACAAAAATTATATTTCGCTCCTCACGTCCAAAAACCGAAAAAGAAATTAAAGAGTATAAGGATTTATTAGCTGAAGGCTTAGTAGAACCAACAGATATGGAACTTTATATTTGTAGTGCAGATGGTAGTGACTTACGCCAATTAACCGATTTAGGAAACGCGAATTGGAGTCCGTTTTTTCATCCTAGTGGAAAAAAAATATTATTCTCTTCTAATTTTGAAGCTGAACGTGGTTTCCCGTTTAATCTCTACTTAATAGATATTGATGGTAAAAATTTAGAGCGTGTAACACATAGCGAAACATTTGATGCGTTTCCGGTGTTTTCTAACGATGGAAAATATTTAGCCTTCTCTTCTAATAGAAATAATGGTGGAGGACGCGATACAAACTTGTTTATTGCAGAGTGGCAGGATTAATAAAATCCCTTTGAAAAATGGGATCTCTTAAATGTTTAGTCTAGTTTTTCCAATCTACAATACTTATATTATACGTTTTTCGTGTGAATATTGAGTGCTTTCAAATTGTCAATTCAGTAACCCATACTTATAATTTACTCTATGGTTTTCTCCATGAGCACTATAAATTTTAATTTCTTGTAACGTATTGTTGTTTAAAAGTTAATTAAAGATTTCTTCATTATTAACATATTCCAGCCTAAGTAGGAATCTATTATTTATTCAATCGATCGCGTTCCTTACGCTCTTTTGTACGTTCGTTAGTTTCAAGCGTCGTATTACCAAACTTATAACTAAAGCCAAGTTTTACATATCTATTGTCCAAATTGGTGAAATTTGTACTGTTTTGATCAGCATATTTAGAGCGAACAGTAAAGTCTTGCTGGTTAAATAAATCGGCAAAAGCTAAGGATAGTGTACCTTTATTTTTTAGCACTTTTTTGCTAAACGAAAGGTCGGAAACTAAACGAGAACCGACTTCCATAAAGCCTTGCTGGTTTTTTCCAACGTATGTTAATGTGAAATTTGCAGATAAACTTCTATCCTTTAAAAACGAAAAATCATTACTTAAAACCGAGTAATTAGACCATTGATTAGTTTTTAAAAATTCAATATTAGAGCTTATTCCGTTATCAATATTAAAACTAGCTTCGTTTTGAATGTTATAAAACGAAGTCACAAAGTAAACAGACCAATTATCAACAACATCAAAATAAGTTATAAAGTCAAATCCTAATTCTTTAATAATATCAATATTTGTTGGAGAGTATATTTGAACATTATTCACATTATCCTGTAATGGTAATTCGTGAATATCTCCTTTGGTTTTTTTGTAGTAGGCTTCAATAGTATATATACTGTTAATTTCTGTACCTAATACAATGTGATTTGTAATTGCAGGTTGGAGGTTTGGGTTTCCTGTAACAATAATATTATCGTTTAAAAAATAGTTAAACGGATTTAAACTCTGGTAATTTGGTCTGCTAATACTGCGTTTAAAATTGGTGTACAAATTAGCGTTTTCAAAAGCCTGATAACTTAAATTTAACGTTGGAAACCACTCTAAATACTCTTGTTTGTTTGTGCTGTTTGTTGTTGGAGAAAACCCTTCTGTTTTGGTTTGTTCTGCTCTTAAACCTCCAGAAAAACTCCATTTGTCCCAACTTTTATCATAGCTAACGTAAGCTGCAAAAACAGCTTCGTCGTAATCAAAAGCATTAGTATTAGCAGTATTTAGAGATAATTCTCCAGTGGTAGTATTAATATCGTATTGTACAATTTTACTTTCGGTATTTACTTTAGATGACTTTATACCAGCTAAAAAATTAGAGCTGTCATTAATTGGTAATTCGTAATCTAATTGAGACGTAAAGATTTCGGTTCTTTGGTCGTTTCTTGTTTTAAAGGCTGTATCAAAATCAAACGTAGAATTGGCAGTTAAATAATCGCTATTTACATGTTGGTTTCTGTCATAGTCATATTTTGTAACGTGAGTATTTAATAACAAACGAGAGCCGTTTTTTAAATTGTGTTTAAAATCTACATCAATACCTAAATTATACTTGTTATCGTTAGACAAATTATTGGAATTAAAACTATAGTCATCGTTAGTAGATTCCACATCGTTAACTACTGTGTTTCCTTTGGTTAAATAGTTAAAATAAGGCAACACTAAGGCATTAGATGTTATGCTTAGCGTGTTATTTTCGTCTATAAAATAATCGAAATTTAGATTGGCATTATGCGTTTTAGACGTTGTGTTTCGGTTTAAATTTGTATTCCAAATTTGATCTATAATACCATTATTTGTGTAATTTATTACCTCATCATTCTCTCTATTAATTTTACTATGTGAGTAGTTATAATTAAGATTAATATTAACCTTTTTTCTTTTGTAAAACTGGTTTATTCCTGCTGTATATCTTGGAAAAACACCTTGAGTGTAGTTTGTAAATACAGTACCTCTGTAACCTGTAATTAGGTTTTTACTCATTACAATATGTAACACTGCTCCACTTTCGGCATCATATTTTGCTGGTGGATTTGTAATTACTTCAATTTTTTTAATGGCGTTTGCTGGAGAGTTTTCTAAAAGCTGTGTGAGTTCGCTTGCAGATAAATGTACTTTTCTATCGTTAATAAAAACTGTTGGAGTTGTGTTTTTAATCGAAATTTCTTCGCCTAAAACCAAAACACCAGGAGTGCTTCTTAACACTTCTAACATAGAACCTTCACTTAAAGAGGTATTTGCGACATTAAACACTAACCGATCGACTTCTTTTTTTAAGGTTGGTCTATTTACAGTTATTGTAACTTCCTCTAAAGCTTCATTATCTGTTTCTAAAACTAATTGAAATGTTTCGTTTTTACTTAAATTAAAATCCTTAATTATCGTTTTATAACCTAAAAAACTTGCTGAAATTCTATATTTGCCTGCTTTAATAGTTTCAAATTCAAAAAAACCACTTTCGTTAGACGACACGCCTTTGTGTTGTGTAAATCCTTCTTCTGAAGCTTTTAATAGCAACACATTAGCATAAATTACTGGCTCGTTATTTTGATCTATTAAAGTACCGGAAATAGAGTGTTCTTGCGCATTAACACTAAGTAAAGAGCAAAGTGTGAATAAAATTATGTATGTAAAAACCTTCAAAAAAACGCTATTAATTTAATATGCAATATACTATTTGTTTTTTCTTTTTTGTTGCGGATTTCCCGTAAATTTTGTGTCATTTTGGTTAAAAATAAAAGTGTGTTAATGCATAATAAATCCACTATATTTGTAACTTCTTTTTAGAGAAGATTATTGACTATGAAGCACATTAGAAATTTTTGCATTATTGCACACATTGACCACGGAAAAAGTACACTTGCAGACCGTTTGTTAGACGTTACAGGCTCTGTAACTGCTCGAGAACAGCAAGCACAACTTTTAGACAGTATGGATTTAGAACGCGAACGTGGTATAACCATAAAGTCGCATGCCATACAAATGGACTATACTTTTGAAGGACAAGAGTATGTTTTAAATTTAATTGATACACCTGGTCACGTCGATTTCTCTTATGAGGTGTCGCGTTCCATTGCTGCCTGCGAAGGCGCTTTGTTAATTGTAGATGCTGCACAAAGCATACAAGCACAAACCATTTCTAATCTGTATTTGGCTTTAGAGAATGATTTGGAAATTATACCTGTACTTAATAAAGTGGATTTACCAAGCGCAAATCCAGAAGAAGTAACAGATGATATCGTGGATCTTTTGGGTTGTGATCCAGAAGAAGTTATACACGCAAGTGGAAAAACTGGTTTTGGTGTAGAAAATATTTTAAAAGCAATTATTGAGCGTATTCCTGCTCCTGAGGGAGATCCTGAAGCTCCATTACAAGCATTAATTTTTGATTCGGTTTACAATACATTTAGAGGTATTGAAACCTATTTTAGAGTGTTTAATGGCGAAATTAAAAAAGGACAACATATAAAATTTGTAGCAACAGGTAAAGATTATTTTGCAGATGAAGTTGGTACGCTAAAATTAAATCAGGTTGCTAAAAAAAGCGTAAAAGCTGGTGATGTTGGGTATTTAATTACTGGTATTAAAACGGCTAAAGAAGTAAAAGTTGGTGATACAATTACTGACTTTGCAAAGCCAACTACCAATATTGTTGAAGGGTTTGAGGATGTAAAACCAATGGTTTTTGCTGGTATTTACCCTGTAGATACAGAAGATTATGAGGAGCTTAGAAACTCTATGGAGAAATTGCAATTAAACGATGCCTCTTTAGTGTTTGCTCCAGAGAGTTCTGCCGCTTTAGGTTTTGGTTTCCGTTGTGGATTTCTTGGAATGTTACACATGGAAATTATACAAGAGCGATTAGAGCGTGAGTTTGATATGACTGTAATAACCACAGTTCCCAATGTATCGTACAATGCCTTTACAAATAAAGAACCAGACGTTCCTTTAATAGTTAATAATCCAAGTGATTTGCCAGACCCTTCTACAGTAAATCGTGTTGAGGAGCCTTTTATTAAAGCTACAATAATTACAAAATCTGATTTTGTTGGAAATGTAATGTCGCTTTGCATTGAAAAGCGTGGTATGATTATTAATCAAACCTATTTAACACCAGTTCGAGTAGAGTTAATTTTTGAAATGCCTTTAGCAGAAATTGTATTCGATTTTTACGATAGATTAAAAACGGTTTCTAAAGGATATGCTTCTTTCGATTATCATCCAATTGGGATGAAGGTGTCTAAATTAGTACGATTAGACGTATTATTAAATGCACAACCAGTAGATGCGCTTTCTGCATTAATTCATGCAGATAACGCACACCATATAGGTAAAAAAATGTGTGAAAAGTTAAAGGAGTTAATTCCGCGTCAGCAATTTGATATTCCTATACAAGCAGCAATTGGAGCAAAAATTATTGCCAGAGAAACTGTAAAAGCATTGCGTAAAGATGTAACTGCAAAATGTTATGGTGGAGATATATCGCGTAAACGTAAATTACTTGAAAAGCAGAAAAAAGGGAAGAAGCGTATGCGACAGGTTGGTAATGTGGAAATTCCTCAACAAGCGTTTATGGCTGTATTGAAGTTGAATGATTAATCTGTTGCTTTGGAAAAAGGGATTTTATGAAATTTCTTTCTAAATATGACTAAGATTAATTTAGGTATTTTAAATTAAATGACCTTTTAGATTTTTAATATAAAAATCGCTAATTACATACGTTAGTAATATAACCTGATGCAAAAGCTATGCATAGTGCTAAATTATAAAGAACTGAAATCGCAATAATTGTGAGAAATACTTTAGTGTAGGTTTTCATTGTATATTCGCTTTAACAGGTTTTTATTAATACTTGTTCCAATTAATAATAAACCAATAATTAACTTTAAGGCAGCAATTTAAATCATATTAACTTCTAAATCAAAAATGTGATAAGTTTTAATAGTGCTTTAATTCTTTAATAATTTAATTCCGTCTATTAAATAGGTTACTCCTAATAAAATAAAAACAAGATTCAATAATTTTTTCATCCTTTAAAGTTGTTAAAGTTGATTATAAAACCTATTAAATTCTCAAAAATATGTATCCCTAAAATTAATAAAAAAGGACTTAGGTTTTTTCTTTTTTTTGCTTCAATATAAATTAGTGCCCAAACAATACCAGAACAAAAGGTTGATACAAGTATTATTATTTTATCAACTAATATTTTTTCATTTGAAAAATGAGATGCAGCAAAGACTAAACCAGAAAATAAAACAACTAATAATATACTTTTTGTTAGTTTAATACTTATTTCTATAACAAGAAATTGAAAAATAAAAGTCTCTATGATTGGTCCAATAAAAACAACCATGCAAAATATAATAAAAATGTTTTGATGGAATAAGGTACTTTCCGTTTGAAAATTTTCTGTAGAAAAAAGGGTTAAAAGTGAAGTTAAAATTGCTACAGCTAAACTAAAAGCAAAACTAAAAACTATGAACTTTTTATAGTTTAAAGATCTTATAAAAAATTTCATTTAAAAAATACTAAGTTTCTCTAATTTGTCTCCACAATTTCCACATCAAAAGCTTTTCCTAAATACACTAATTTGTAGCCTTTTACAATATCTTCTTCTTTAGATTTTTGAGACGAAATAATGTGTAACTCGCCTTCGTCGTCTTTTATAAATAACGGAATGGTGTATTTCTCATTACTTGCAATATCAATAAGGCTCTCGTAATGCGCTTTATCCTCTAATTCTATTTCGTGTATGGCAGGATAATTCCTTGTTACTTTTTCTAAGTTAATATAATCATCTGTTGAAGAGAACAAACCTTCTTCTGGACTTGATTCTGCGTTTTTAATCTCGTCTGAAGTTACTAATCTATACGATCCATTTTCACCAAATTCTTTACTGTATTTTTCGATAACGTAGGCATTAATTTCAGAGTTTCCTGTCATTGCCATTATATAACCTACATCATTTAATTCTATATTGTCCGAAAGAGAGTCGGAATAAATATTAGCGATAAATGCATCTAAGCCTAATTCTTCCGCCTTATCAATATTGTTTTGGTTACTATCTATTAACACTACATGTCGTCCATTATTTACTAAATAATGACCTAATAAACGTGGTAATTTAGAGGCTCCAACAATTAAAATACCATTAGATTTTGTTAAAAATACACCAACTAATTTTGCAAATAATCGTGCTGTAGTAGCGTTTAATAAAACGGTTCCTAAAACAATCATAAAGACTAAAGGTGTAATATATTCTGCACCTTCAACGCCTTGTTTCATTAATTTACTTCCAAAAAGAGACGCGATACCAGCAGCAACAATACCTCGAGGTCCAACCCAACTAATAAATAGTTTTTCGTTTAAATTAAGCTTAGAGCCTTGCGTACTCACAAAAACAGCCAAAGGCCTTATTAAAAATACAACGATTGCAAATAGTACAGCGGTTTTCCAAGTGTAAAGCAATAATAAATCTTCGATATCTATATTTGCTGCTAATAAAATAAACAATATTGAAATTAATAATACGCTAAGGGATTCTTTAAAGTAAAGTAATTCTTTTAGGTTATCTAGCTTACTGTTCCCTAAAACCATTCCCATAACTACAACTGCTAATAAACCAGACTCGTGCGCAAATAATTCGGATTCAACAAACACTAATAATACAGTAGAAAGTGATACTACATTTAATAAATAGTGAGGAATAAAATTTTTGTTAATCGCAAAAGCTAAGGCATGAGCAAAAGTAAATCCAAAAGTAGTACCAAAAAGTACAATTTTACCAAACTCCATTAATGCCGTTTTTGTAAACCCACTATCTCCACCAACACTAATAAACTCAAATACTAAAACGGCTACCAATGCACCAATAGGGTCGATTAAAATACCTTCCCATTTTAACACAGTAGAAACGTCTTTTTTAAGCGGAATATTACGTAAGATTGGCGTAATTACTGTTGGTCCTGTAACAATTATAAGTCCAGCAAATAAAAAGGATAAATCCCAACTTAACTCAAAAACAAAATGTGCGACAATACCAGCTCCAAAAAAGGTAATTGCAGAACCAACAGTAATTAATTTAGTAATTACAGGTCCTACATTTTTTATTTCGGAGCGTTTTAATGTTAAACCGCCTTCAAATAAAATAATACTTATGGCCAGAGATACAAAATAATACAAACTATCTCCAGGAAACAGGCCTTTTTCTCCATTCCAAATAGGTTCTATCCACTTGGTTCCATCTTCGCTTAAAAACTCTGCTGCAATTGGTCCAACTAATAAGCCAATAAGTATTAAAGGCAAAATGGCTGGAATTTTAAATTTCCAAGCTACCCATTGCGCTAATATTCCTAAAATAATTATTCCTGCTAATTCTAACATCTATACTTTTTTTGTGAAATTACAAATTCTTCAATTATAACTTAATTCAAATTTAGATTAAAATTTTAAAGTTTAAAATCTGTTCTCTTAAAATACACTATGTTTATCTTATACGACAAACGTTTTTCAATTATAAAAAAAATTAAAGCGCTATAAAACATAGAGAAGCGTTTAAAAAATAGTGTTTCTTAATAAAAAGCTAATATATTCTACAAATACTAGCATATTTCTTAATTTGCAATCATGAATTTATATCCAATACAAGCAGGAAATTTTAAACTAGATGGAGGCGCAATGTTTGGCGTTGTTCCCAAATCTTTATGGACAAGAACTAATCCTGCAGACAGTAATAACATGATTGATATTGCTGCGCGTTGTTTGTTAATTGAAGATGGAAATCGATTAACTTTAATCGATACAGGAATGGGCAATAAACAAAGCGATAAATTTTATGGTTATTATCACCTTTGGGGAGACGATAGTATTGATAAATCACTAGCAAGCCATGGATTTAATAGAGATGACATTACAGATGTGTTTATGACGCATCTTCACTTTGATCATTGTGGTGGCACCATACAATATAACAAAGATAGAACACTATTGGAGCCCGCTTTTAAAAACGCTAATTTATGGAGTAATCAAAACCATTGGGATTGGGCAACACAACCTAATAGACGAGAAGTGGCTTCTTTTTTAAAAGAAAATATTTTACCAATGGAAAGCTCTGGACAATTAAAGTTCACAAAACTCCCAGAACAAGATATTCTAAAAAATTCTGCTTTAGGATTTGATGTGTTTTTTGCTAATGGTCACACCGAAAAACAAATGATCCCAATGATTAATTACAAAGGAAAAACTATTTGCTTTATGGCAGATTTATTGCCTACTGTTGGACACTTGCCTTTACCTTTTGTAATGGGTTATGATACTAGGCCTTTATTGACTCTAAACGAAAAAGAAAAATTCTTGAATTTAGCCGCAGATAATAATTATTACTTATTTTTGGAACACGATGCACATAACGAAATTATTACTGTGCAACACACAGAAAAAGGTGTGCGTTTAAAAGACACATATACGTGCAACGATATTTTTAACTCAAACACATAACAGTAACACAATTTAACTATGAAATTTATTAATAAACCTATTATTTTATCAGCTTTTGCTGCTATTATTTTATCAAGTTGTGGTGGTAGTGGAGCGCCAATTTTAACTACACCTATTGAAAACATTGATAATACACCAATTAAAGAAGCAAGTTTAACTGATGCTGAAGAAAAAAATTGGGGCCATTTAGATTTAGTAAAAGACACCATTCCTGGAATGAGTGTAGATAAGGCTTATGCTGAAATTATAAAAGGAAAAAGAGGACAAACTGTTATCGTTGCTGTTATAGATTCTGGAATTGATATTGAACACGAAGACTTAGATGGAGTGCTTTGGACTAATACCAAAGAAATACCAAACAATGGAAAAGACGATGATAAAAATGGGTATGTAGATGATATCCATGGCTGGAATTTTCTTGGAGATGGTTACGACGAGCAATTAGAATTTGTTCGCATACTCGCTAGCGGAAACACTAATGCACCTCGTTATGCTGAAGTAAAAGCAGAATACGATAAGATGTATGCTGAAACCGTAGCGACTAAACAAAATATAGACGGTTTATTACAACAAATAGAACCTGCACAAGAAGCAATAAGAAAACATTTGAATAAAAAAGACTATACAGCTAAAGATGTTGCTGCTATTAAAACTGAAGATGAAGCCTTATCTCAAGCAATTAGTATTCAGAAATTTTTATACTCAAGAGATTTAACTTTAGAAGACGTAAAAAAATATGCTACTGCGTATGCAGAGCGTTTAAATTACAATCTTAATAAAGATCTTAAAGGACGTAAAACAGGAGATAATCCAGACGATTTTAACGACAAACCAGGTTACGGAAACGGTAATGTAATGCCTGTAAAAAAATCGGAAAGCCATGGCACTCACGTTGCAGGTATAATAGCTGCAGAGCGCAATAACGGATTAGGCGCAAATGGAGTAGCAAACAATGTAAAAATAATGAGCATACGTACTGTACCAAATGGAGATGAGTACGATAAAGATGTAGCAAAAGCAATACGTTATGCAGTAGATAATGGCGCAAAAGTAATTAATGGAAGTTTTGGAAAAAGCTTTTCTCCACATGCAGAATGGGTAAGAGATGCTATAAAATATGCTAGCGATAACGATGTGATTTTTGTACACGCAGCTGGTAACGATAGTAAAGATGTAGATACAAATCCTAATTTTCCAGACGATAATAATGGAGGACCAGAAGTATCGAATACTTACATAAGAGTAGGCTCGTTAACAAACAAATACGGAACAAATATGATTTCTAGTTTTTCTAATTATGGAAAAAAGAATGTCGATGTATTTGCTCCAGGATCAGACATTTATTCTACTGTACCAGAAAACGAATATGAGCCAAATAGTGGAACTTCTATGGCTGCTCCTGGAGTTGCTGGAGTTGCTGCTTTAATTCGCTCTCAATTTCCAAAACTAACTGCTGCGCAAGTAAAACAAATCATTTTAGATTCTGGTTTACCTGTTCCTGCAAAAGTTGTTGTTGGTGGTAATGCTAACGATGTGAGAACGTTAGGTGATATTAGTAAATCTGGCAAAATTGTAAACGCTTACAACGCTTTAGTTATGGCAAAGCAATTGTCTAAATAGTTTTAATTTTTAAGGCCTCAATGCTAATTATTGAGGCTTTTTTTAGTATTTATAATTATGAAAAAAATCTTTCTTTTAAGCCTGTCGTTTGCATTTTTAATGGCATGTAACTCGTCCAAAAATGTTGTGTCACAATCGCAAAACACAACGTCTAAAAAAGAGACTTACTGGCAACAGCATGTAGATTATAAAATGGAAATAGACATGGATGTTAATACCTTTCAATATCAAGGTAAACAGACCTTAGTTTACACAAATAACTCTCCAGATGTTTTAGATAAAGTGTTTTATCACTTATACTTTAATGCTTTTCAGCCAGGAAGCGAAATGGATGTGCGTTCGCGTACTATTGAAGATCCAGACAGACGTGTTGGAGACAGAATAAGCAAATTAAAACCAAACGAAATTGGATATATTAAAGTCACCTCGTTAAAACAAGACGGAACAGCAGTAAGTTACGACACTGTTGGTACAGTTTTAGAGGTTGATTTGGCAAGTCCAATAAAACCAGGACAAAGTGTAACTTTAGATATGGTTTTTAATGCACAAGTGCCTAATCAAATTCGTCGTTCTGGTAGAAATAGTGCTGAAGGTGTAGCGTTATCTATGACGCAATGGTACCCAAAATTAGCAGAGTACGATTTTGAAGGTTGGCATGCAGACCCTTACATTGGAAGAGAATTTCATGGCGTTTGGGGCGATTTTGACTTAAAATTAACTATAGATAAAGATTATGTTGTTGGAGGAACTGGGTATTTACAAGGCAATCCAAAAGTAAAAGGGAATAAAAAAACGTTGCATTATTTAGCACCAAATGTTCACGATTTTACTTGGGCTGCAGATCCTGATTATATTCATGATACTATACAAGTTCCTAATGGACCAATGCTTCATTTTTACTATAAAAAAGATTTGCCTGCAGAGAATTTACAATACTGGAAAGATTTACAGCCTAAAACAGTGGCTTTAATGCAATATTTTTCAGAAAACTTAGGGAAATATCCTTATGAGCAATACTCTGTAATACAAGGAGGAGATGGAGGAATGGAGTATGCTATGTGTACTCTAATTACTGGAAAAAGAAAGTTTGGGAGTTTAGTTGGTGTTACTGCACATGAGTTGGCACATACTTGGTTTCAGTTTTTATTAGCTACAAATGAAGCTAAGCACGAGTGGATGGACGAAGGTTTTACAAGTTACATTAGTGATCATGCTATGAATGCAATAAATAACTCTGGTAAGGCTAATCCTGCTGCAGCTGCTTATAATGGCTATTATTATTTAGTGAAATCTGGTAAAGAAAAGCCACAAACTACTCATGCAGACCGTTTTGAAACTAATTTAGCCTATGGCATTGCTGCTTATAATAAAGGCTCTGTGTTTTTATCGCAGTTAGGTTACGTTATCGGTAAGGACAATTTAGATAAAACCTTGAAACAGTATTATAAAGATTGGGCATTTAAACATCCAACACCAAACGATTTTATGCGTGTTGCCGAAAAAGTTTCTGGTTTACAATTGGATTGGTATTTAACAGATTGGACACAAACCACGAATACTATTGATTACGCTATAACTTCTACAGAAGAAAACAATAACATTACAACTGTTAATTTAGAGCGTATTGGTTTAATGCCAATGCCTTTAGATTTAGAAGTAGAATATACAGATGGTACGACAGAGCAGTTTTATATTCCTTTACAAATGATGCGTGGCGAAAAACCTGTTGCAGTTGGAACTAAAACTTTAAACGATTGGGCTTGGGCTTATCCAACCTATAGTTTTAGCATTAGTAAACCAAAAAGTGCTATAAAGTCTATTACTATAGATCCTAAAGCAATGATGGCAGATGTAAATAGAGACAATAATAAGCTGTAATAATTTTAGCTTTATTAGTGTAGAACAAAAAGCCTCATCTTAAAAAGATGAGGCTTTTTGTTGGTTGCTAATCTTTATCGTCACTCGTCACAGACGAGCGCTAGCAAGAGTAAACTCTCCTGATAAAGATAGTAATTACTTTAAATGAAAAAAGCTACCCTAAAGTAGCTTTTTATTTATTAGAAAACTTATTATGTATTCCATCCAGAATAATGTTCTGAAGGATTCCAAGTTCCATCATTTTCATTTAACTGAATATAACCTTTACTCCAATCGTCTTTAATTAAAATTTCAATTCCTTCTTCTAAAGAATTAGCAATGTGAAACACATAATCGCCTATCATATATACTTTACCTTCTTCATCAACACCTATATAATAACCATCTGGGTCAAAGTAGGCAAACAAGTATACTTCTTTATTTATTAATGGTAATAAATAATCTAATTCATCTTTATCTTCAGAAATTAAGAGAGTATGTCTGTAATTTAATTGTAGCTTATTTATAACATCTGATTTATAATCTTTTGCGTCTGCTACTTCTAAACCTCCATACTCTTTTAAAAATTCTACTAAAAATTCTGGTGCTTTATTTATAAAATCTGTATTGTATTCATCTAATACGTTTCTTTCTGATTTCCAGCCTGATTTTTCAAACTGCTGTTGTACTTTATCTGTAAAATTCATTTCTTATCTTTTTTAGTTAAAAACTTCTATAATGTTAAAATGTTACCCGATCGCGCGGATTTGTAATCCGTGCTTCTTTCTAAAACACATTTAAAACCAAAACCTCTAACTCATTATCTAAATCTGCATAATTTCTAGCTGAGCTAAACACATAATCTTCTGGGTTTGCAACTATTTTATCTTTTACTGGGTTATTATGAATGTAATGTAACTTTTGCTGGATAAACTTATTTGTTAAGCAAATTTCTGCATGATAACCATCTTGCCAAACTTTATATTGCTGTTCTCTTTTTAAATGTTGACAAGCTTTATGAAAATAATCTAAAAGCCATTCTCTTCTACTTTCTGGATGATTTTTTATGGTTTCTATTATTTGTTTTGAGGTATGTTTTTTAAAATCACGCATAATGTTTGATAACAAATAACCCTCTTTTGCTTTACATAGCATATGGATGTGGCTTGACATTATACAATACGCATAAATCTCTAATCCTTTTTGTTTTTGACAATATTCTAAAGCATTTATAATTACGTAACGTTGCTTTAGTCTTGTAAAGATATCTACCCAACCAACTGTTGTTATGGTTACAAAATAACCTGTGTCGCTCATTGTTGCTTTATATTTTGTAGACATATCTTGTTTTTTCTACAATTTAAGCTTTTTTGTAAATGTAAAAAGAGCATCTAAATTAGATGCTCTTTTTTTCTTATCCTATCTTACTCTTGCTCTTGCTCTTACTCTTACTCTTACTCTTTTGGGCACTGATTACAAATCCGCGCGATCGGAGAAAGTAGCTTTTTTATTAATCAAGAGGTTTTATTATAAATATCATCATCATCCGTAATATTTTTCATGGGTATGCCTTGAGAATAGAAAATGTATTTGAAGCTATCATGCAGGTAAGGCATATCTAAAGCTTCCAAAGTAACTTTTACGTAATCTTCGCCAATTTTACTACTCCACCAAACCCAAGACCGCATTTTTATGTTATGCACCCAAGATTCATAATGCCATTGATTTGGGTCTTTATCTCTGTCTTTACTTGTTTTGTTGGTCATACTTGATACAAACCATTCTGGTAAAATAGTTTTCCATTCTTCGTCAGATGGCCAATCATCTGTATATGCAAATTGAGAAACCGCCAGCATTACTTCTTTTGTTTTAGCTAACACTTGTTCTGGGTTTTCAACATTGTGAGCCATCATAATAATTTTTGGTCCTGTTGGGTATTCATCCTTATTGTAGTCATTAATTCTTTTAACTTCTTTGCCTTGTGAATAATCGTTATAACTCATTTTATTTGTTTTTAATTATTTGTGGATTTGCTATATTTTGTAATAACTCATTAAAGTATTCTTTTGGCAAACCAAAAGAACCTTTTGTTTTTGATGGGTCATCTATTTGTGGTTTATTTGGAAATTCTTTTACTCTAATTTGAGGCACAGCTTCTTTCCTTATTTTTTCAACAAACTTAGGGTTGACTTCTGCAACAAAAACCTCGGCTTTGTTACCTCGTTTAATAAAAAACTCAATTGTTCTTTCAATATCATTAAATGTTACGTGAAGAATATCGCTACCTACAACACTTAATTAGTTTGCTTCATTTAAAAAAAATCTAAATTTGCTAAAATTAGGTTTTGTATTACCTCCTTGCACTCTAAAGAGTAATTTACTTTGTTTTTCAATATAAGTTTCACTTATTTCTTGGAGTGTTTTTATTAATCTTCTATATTCTTGAAACTCTAAAAGCTCTTCTCTAGTAAGAAATAAATCATCTAATTTATCTTCGTGTTGTAATATCTCTTTAGAAGACTTTTTAAGCCCTTTTCTAATAGCCATGGTTAACTCTCCAGATAAAGATAACAATTCTAGCCAAAATAAATACTCGCTAAGTGCAGCACCAAACTTACTATCTTTTATACCTGTTATTTTTAACAATGCATTAACTGTACCACTTGTAATCTCTACTGCTGCAGCTGTCCCTTTTATGACTTTACTAGCTTTGTAATACCAAATTACTTTTTTACCTTTTTTAATGCTTTTGGCTACTTGTACTGCGCGTGCTAAATGCCTAAACTTTGCGATGTTTGGAATACCTGTCATTATACTTAATGCATCCAAACCATACTCTGCTGTTGTAATAACATTACTCCAAAAGCTTTTATCTTCATTCGCTTTTAATAATAACATTGGTGACAGGCGTTGTAACTCCATTGCCTTATCGTTTGTTGGGTCTGCTAGATAGATGGGTTGTAGTGGATGGTACTCTGCTTTCCAGTCTTCTTCTGTAAATTTTTCAATAATTTCTCCCAATCCTACATTTGCCAAACCTTTAACCAAATTATCTACCCATTTCTCGTCTGGTGTGATTACAATGTTTCCTTTTTTGTTAAAATCTTCAGTATTTATATTACTACTATAAAAGCCTAACAGTTTATTGGTTTTATATGGGAATATTAATCTTGGTTTGTTTTTATTATTTTCTGTTTCATCATTATTTGGCAAAGGAGATGTTTCGCTATATATTGGGTTTTCTGGATTTATAAAGCTACTTTGTTTCCATAATTTATATATATACGTGTTATAATCTACAAAATTATTGGTATTCATCTTGCTATATAGTGCTTGTAAATAGCTAATTCCATCTGTTGTTTTTTTGGTTAGTAGTTGGTTTAATAAAAAATCGTTTTTTTCGACTATTGTAGCGTTTTCATCTTGCTGTATGTATTTTAATATTTTAAGTAGGCGCAGTACAATGTCTTCTTTATTTGTTCCAAAATTTGTTAATTGATCTTCTAGAGCAATACCAATAATATCCCAAATAAACTGTGCGCCTAAAATATTGTCTGGATCTTTCATTTTTAAAAACAAGTTTTGCTCTTTTATAAAAAAATCGGCTGGGATATAATGCAAATAGGTTAGCGCTTGGTCTATGTCTGTCTTAAATTTTTTTAAAAGAAGGTTAATTATTATAACATATCTTTCGAAAAATTTATCTTTTCTGGTGTCTATTTCTCCTACAACTTGCAAGGGGGAAATACCTTTTAAAAAATAAGTAACTACTAGAAAACCTAAAAACCCTTCAACATTTTCAAACTCTATTTTTATTGCATATTCGTGGTCTAAAGGTCTAAAATTATGGTTGCCTCTAATGGAATGATAATAAAACAAGACTACTTTATTGCCTTGCAGTTGTGCTTCTGGATACCAGTGTACTTTTCCTTTTTGAGGACTTAAAGTTAGTTTTATATTTCGTTTTATTTGGTCGAAATAGGAGGTAAACATGTGATCAAAAAAATCGTCTGTATAGCCTTTAGCATCTTTATAATTAACCTCGTAATGACCACTTTTTAAACCTCCTAAATGGTTTGGGTTGTAATCCAAAAACTCTTTACTAACAATATCGAAACTCCCTAATCCTGATACAGCAAAATAAATACTCTCTTGGTTTTTGTGATAATAATATTGATTATCATGTGTAATGAGTATAAAATTTTGATCATTTAATGTTTGAAAATGTGTACTGTCTGTATTATCCAACAACAAATCTTGTAACGACACGTATTGTATAAGTCCATTATTATTTTTTTGAAAGTAATAATTAACTTGGTCTTCAACTTTATGTGTATAAAGTGGATAGTTAGTTGTTAGTTTTACAAAGCTATCGTTAAACGTGTTGGGTTTTGGTAATTCGTTTCGTATAATTTTAATTATGTTATCGGAATTTTCGTTTTGATTTTCATTTAAAAATGTAGCATCTATTTTATTAAATGATAGTCGTTTTCTCCTATTAATCTAACACTATGTTTTTTTGGGTTTAAATAGTCTATTAGTATATTTATATCGTTCATTATTATAATTTTTAGTGTTATTTAAACAATCGTACACCAACACCAATGTTGTGTGTTGGTTGTTTAAAATCGTTAATATTAAACCTATAGCTAGCAAACCAATTGCCTTTACGGTTGTATTGTAGGCCTAAGCTAATGTTGTTTAAAGTTTGTGTGTTTCCGCCAACTTCTGAGAATAGGTATAAACCGCTTCTAAAGGTTTTAGGATGCTCAATGGTTTTGGTTACTGTAATTTCTCGTGGCACTTTTAATTTGTAAGATAATTGGCTGTCTAGCAAATTACCTTGAAGTAAATTGTAGCTATAAATATCTATATCGTTATTACTTAAAGTGTCTTGGTACACTTTGGCTTCGTTATATTCTGAAGGCATATTAACTTCGTCTTTACTTTCTATTATTTTTGAAATATCGTCGCTGTTTACATACACTGTTTTATAGTGTACGGTTTGCACTTTAAATGTGTCTTTTTTTGCTTGCCAAACTGTATCTTTTGTTGTGGTTATTTTTGCTTCAGGATTAGTTGGTTTTAACCCACTACATCGTTTTGTAAAGAGATTAAATACTACGAGTCCTATTAGTGTTAAGAGGAGTAGTTTTTCGGTTTTTATTGAAAATTGAATCATTGTTGTTATAGTTTAATTGTTTGTTTTTAATGACTTTTAGATAGTATCTATTATGCCTAATCATCGTTAGAAATGAATTTGTTGTTATTTAAAAACCTGCTTCCTGTTTTTAAACAGAAAGCTTTAGTTTTTTAAAAAAAGGTTAACTCTTCTCCTTTACTTCTTCGGAAGTGTTTTTGTCTTCTGTAAGGCTATCTAAGGTGTCTTTTAAAGGCGTTTGCTTAATTAAATTAACCAAGGCTTTAAAAGGATTAATACCATAGATTTCGTTATAGTTTTCTAAAATGGATTTTATTTCAGCAATGGCTATAAAACCAGCGATTACTTTTAAAAAAGGCACTTCGTTTACAATGTGTTTTTCTAAAAAAAATGCGGCTAATATTACCAAATTATAAATAAAGAATTTAGAAATAGTATGTCCTATTTTAGAGGCTCTAATTGGATTTTTCTTTTTAAAGGATGCATAGGATCCTGTAATAAAATCTACTATTATTAAAAAAATTATGGTAATCATAACTCCATTTACAGGAGACAGGAGTGTGAGTAACCAAAATAAAAGTTTGATTACTTTATCCATGTGTTCTTGTTTTTATGTTTAACTTATTTTATTGAGTTTTTTATAGTCTAACACACGACTTTTAGGATAGGCTTTAATACAAACCATGTTGCGTTGGTTTCCTCCCAATACATAAACAAAGTTTTTAGATTGTTTAATAAAAAAACCTACATGGCCTTTCCAGCTGTTTTGTTTTTCTCGCCACAGTACTACAATATCTCCAACTTGAGGTGTTTTTGTAGAATGGCCAATTTTTAGCCAGCTTCTAGCATTTAGTTTCCCAGAATACTCATAACCTGTTGTTTTGGCTACCCAATTAACAAAGGCACTACACCAAGCGGTTTCATCTTTTAGTTTTGAGCCATCAAAACCAATGTCGTTAAAGTATTTTAAAATACGATGGTTATCTTTAGAGCCTATAATCTCCTTAACGCCATACTCTGATAGCGCTTTATTTATAATATTCATAAATATGTTTGAGTGTTAATTTTAAGCAGACCAAACTCTTAACCAAAGGTTACTTTAGTGTATTTGTTTTCTTAACCAGAATAGGATTAACCTAGGTTTTTAGAGTTTCTACTTAACACGAATTAATAATTAACTAACGGTAAACGTTGTTAGAAAAGCGAATACAAATATAAACATATTACAATTGTGTTGCAAACATTTTACAAATTAAATATGTTAAATTTTGTAATTTGTTTTAGGTAAGAGAAATGAAAAAGAGCACCATTTTGATGCTCTTTTATTTCTTACTTATGCTCACGGATTATAAATCCGTGAGCACAAACTAAAACATATTTAAAATCAGCACCTCTAATTCATAATCTAAACTAGCATAATTTCTTGCTGAACTAAACACATAATCTTCTGGATTTGCTACAATTTTGTCTTTTACAGGATTGTTATGAATATAATCTAACTTTTGTTTTATAAATGTATTGGAGCTACATGCTTCTGTATGATAACCATCTTGCCAAACTTTATAGTTTTGTTCTCGTTTTAAATGTTTACAAGCTTTCTTAAAATATTCTAATATCCATTCTCTTCTACTTTCTGGATAGATTAATAAGGTTTTTATTATTTGTTTTGAGGTGTGCTTTTTAAAATCACGCATGATATTAGACAATAAATAACCTTCTTTTGCTTTACATAATATATGTATATGACTTGACATTATGCAATAGGCGTAAATCTCTAACCCTTTTTGTTTTTTACAATAATCTAA
>NZ_JBSHNP010000076.1:0-722 GCF_053604675.1 Lacinutrix salivirga | reverse complement strand
TTACACTCATAATAGTACTATTTGGATTGATCCTTTAGGTTTAAGTGGTATAGGTGCTTGGGGAGAAAAAGTAGCTTCAAAATATTTATCTAATAATGGTCATCAAATTTTAGGTTCTGTACAAAATGCTTCTGGGCATGGTTATGACTTAGTAACAAAATCTTCTAATGGAGATATTAATATTATAGAAGTAAAAACTAGTCAAAGCAAATGGAGAAGCAAAAGTAATATGCCTAAATGGACAGATAATAATATTAGAAAAATCACAGGCAATACTAATGGAAGATGGGGAAATATGCCAGATTATCAGAAAAACTTGATGGATTCTATTGAAAAAGCAAAAGCAAAAGGTAAACTAAATAATAAATTACTTCAAATCAACATAGATAAACGTTCAATAAGATTAAAGTGTAAATAATGATATTGAAATTAATAAATAAAGCTATTAATCATTATAATTATGAAAGTGAAATTAATGGTGAAACCTGCAAACAAGATTTTATAAGAAAATATAAAAATTTTACTGATAAGGACACACTTAAAAATTACACTCATATTATATTTAGCGTTCTAAATGGTAATCCAAATTGCACACATATTAGAGCAAAAAACTTATTATTTCAAGGAAATAAAGACTGTTGGAAATATTTTGAGCGAACAGCAGTCTTTTGGACTTATGGACATAATAAAGATAAATGGATAGATCATTTAAAAGGTGTTTA
>NZ_JBSHNP010000075.1:0-200 GCF_053604675.1 Lacinutrix salivirga | reverse complement strand
TTGCTAATACTACAGACGCCATCGTAGATATCAACAATACTTTTATCGGTCAACCTGTTTCTGGTAATGTATTAACTAATGATGAAGATTTTGAAGGCGATAACCAAACTGTAACTGCTAACACCAATCCTACTAATGGTTCTGTAACCATCTCTCCTACTGGTGAGTATACCTACACTCCTAACCCAGGATTTACTGGT
>NZ_JBSHNP010000074.1:0-242 GCF_053604675.1 Lacinutrix salivirga | reverse complement strand
CAGTGGTTACTGTTGTAACTGTTCCGTCTGCATCTGTAATTGTAACATCTACTCCTGCTATTCCTTCTTCACCTGCATCTTGGATACCATCGCCATTTGTATCTTCGAATACTACTCCTGTAATATCTCCTAAGATTGGTGCATATCCATCGTTTGTAGATGCTGTTGTACCATCAACTACTGTTACCGTTTCTGGATCTGATCCGGTTGTTGTTAATGTTGGATCAATATCTGCTGGTAAT
>NZ_JBSHNP010000073.1:0-10148 GCF_053604675.1 Lacinutrix salivirga | reverse complement strand
AGTTTCAACGACTTAAAAGCGAGGTCTTAAAGCCTCATAGAACTGTACGAAATCTGTGTAGAAAAGAGAGGGGATTTTCAATGTTGACGAAGTCTAGGCTTCTGCGTATATAATAACCTTACTCCTCTCTTTTGTCTTTTCTGTTTATTTATCTAATTTAATGAATTGTAAACTTAAGCCGTATATAATTTATTGCTAGTTCTAGCCTACTTACGAAAATCCTCGCGGATTTTCTATTCGGTTTTTATTTGCTAAATTAGTTGCTTGAAACACGCAACAAACCATATACAACAACGTTGGCACTAATATAAAAAATGGAACCTGGAACTTCAATATTACTAGAAAAAGGATTAGACCAAGTATCAAAATCTTTTGGTTTTTTAAAGGATGAAATAGCCCATTTAATTGACAATGGGTTTGATGAGTACCTTAAAAAAATGAGGTTGAAATTCCTCTATTCAAGAACCTTTTTACATAGAAATGAAAATCTAAATTTCAAAAATCTTTATTATCCTTTAACTGTTGTTAGTGATAGAAGAAAAAGAATTAAAAACCCTAATTGTAGAAACTTATTCTTAAATAAATCCAATTGTGCTTCCATAATAGGGAACGCTGGTAGTGGAAAAAGTATGCTTCTAAAGCATTTATTTATTGATTCGTATGAAGAAGGTTTTAAAGTTCCAATTTATTTAGAACTACGAAGTTTTAATAATAATGAGTTATCCTTTAAAAATTATATAGTTAATATTATTGATTCAAATAATCTAGCACCAAATAAGAAAATAATTGAAAGGATTTTAAAAAGTGGTCGATTTATAATCCTTTTAGATGGTTTTGATGAAATATATTCTAATAAAAAATCAAAATTAGTTGATGAAATAGACTCATTCATTGACAGTTATAATAAAAATCATTTTGTTATTTCATCTAGAAAAAATTCTGGACTAGAATCAATTCCAAGATTTAATAGTTTTACAATCAAAGAGCTTACAAGTAAACAAATTTATGAATTTATAGATATTCAGTGTTGGCTCTTAAATGATAAGGAGTTAGCAGAAAACATTAAATCAACTATTAAGGAAAATAGAAAAAAAGAATATTTAGAATATTTAAAATCGCCTTTATTATTGTCAATGTTCATTTATACTTTTAAAAATTATCCAGAGCTTCCGACAAAAAGGAGTAAATTTTATTGGAATATTTATGATACTCTAGCTACCAAGCACGATACTGTATCAAAGAAAGGTGGATATTTACACGAACGAAAAAGTAAATTAAAAAATGATGAAATAGAATTAATCCTACAGTGGTTCTCTATGCTGTCATTTTTTGAAGGTAAGTATGAGTTTAGTGAATCATACCTTAAAAAGAAAATTGATATAATAAAAAAGCATACTAGACTAATATTCGACACAAGCGATTTAATTTATGATTTGGCAACCTCAATTTCAATTCTAAAGATTGATGGACTGAATTATATTTTTCCACATCGTTCATTACAAGAATATTTTTGCTCTGAATTAATAGCAACACAATCTCAAGATGCAAAATTAAATATTTATCAAAAAGTACTACCGAATTACGCAATAAATAGTAATGACAGTCTTTCAAATTTGTTTTTATTGTTAGATGAAATTGATAGCTACGATTTTAAATTAAATTTCATAATCCCAGAAATTGAAAAATTTATTTCTGTACTTACTAAAAACGTATCTAATCCAGTATCAAAATTCTATAATATATTTAATGTTCGAGAAGATTTAAATAACATATCAGATTTTTCAAAATTCAAATATTTTAATAGATACAAATTTGACAACCATATCATTTTTAGTATTTTCTCTTTCCTTGAAATTGAATTGAACTGGGAGTTTTCTCTTCGAAATATAAAAAATGCAAAAATAGGGAACCTTGAAATTAATATTGAAGAATATATAAAGTTCTCAACTTTTGATGTTTTTTATTACAAAGAAATAGATAAACGAGCAAATATGTTTATATCAAAATATTATAAAACAGACTTTGAAATGAATATTTCAAAATTAAAAGATGCAATTTCTAACATAAAAAATAAAACATCAAAGTTGGCTAAAAAGGATTCTAATTTTATTCTGAATTCAATAAATACTAGTGCCAACAACGTGTATAATTAATGGCTAGTTATCGCTTACTTACGAAAATCCTAGTGGATTTTCTATTCGGTTTTTATTTGCTAAATTAGGTACTTAAACACGCCACTAATCATACACAAAACCGTTGGCAAACATTTTATAAAAAAATATCTAAATGAAAAAAACACTTATACTATTAATATTTTCGGTAATTATATCGGTTAATCTAAAAGCACAAAACCTAATATTAAAAAAAGGTAAATTACTGATAGACGACATTGAGGTATTTGATTATAAAATAGATGTCGCTAAAGGCTGGTTAAGCATTTACGATTTAAAAACAAAAGAAGAATTAATATACATTGAAGAATCACTTGGTGGAATTGATAATGAACACGGAAATGACTATGTTATATTTAAATTTTTAAAACAAAATGTTACTGTAGAAACCTCTGGCTATTCATTTTGGATAGATTATGTTAAATTTTTATACAGAAATAAAATATTTGATTCTAATGGAAAAATTGATGATTTAAAAATAAATCTCTTCCAATTACAATTTGATGAAAACTTGACAGAATTTTATAAACTTTCTTTTTCAGAAAAATTAATTAAATCTAAAGAATTATATCCTTTCAAGTATTGGAGAGAAAATTACTATGAATATGAAATGGAACAATACACTCAAGAGAATTGTGATGCCGCTAAAAAAATATTTGATAACCTAATTGATAAACTCATACAAGCAGGAGAAAATGAAGAAAAAGAGAAAAAAATTAAGTTTTTTGAAATAGCAATTAAAGAACTGAATAAACTAAGTGAAAAAGAAGAAGGTTTAATCGAAACAGGAGAAAGAGAAGATTTATGTAAACTTATTGATAAAATAACAATCGCTTCAGGATTAAACCCTTCAGACTATGCAGATGGTGAAGGAATTGCTGACTTATGGAGAGAATGGTAATAAAAAAATTGCCACTAACGTTTGGCAAACATTTATGAAACAGATACTAATCATATTCGGAATTATAATAATTATAGTTGTTACTGCAAATATTATCCTATCAAAAAACAATAAACCAAAAAATATCGGACAAGTAAGTAATAACATCATTGAGAGTGAAATTTCATCCTTTGACTTAAATGTAAAGATTCCAAAACCTAATTCTGATTTTTTAGAATTATGGAAAGCAGAAATGGAAAGAATTGGTTTGGAAGTTGAATTTCATCCAAATTTTGACATAAATAATCAAACTGGTTTTTTACCATTCAAAATAATTGTAACTGACAGTAGTTTTACCACCAAATATGGAAAAGGAGAATGGCTAACAGGATTTGAATTATATATATCTGATTTTGACAAAGAAGATTATTTTTCATTTCACGAACCTGAAGATTTGGAATCCATACCTGAAAACATCAAAAAGATATACGACAAAGCCGAATTGGATTTCTATTTTTCTGCAAATCCAAATAATAATACTGCCGAATTTAGGATGACTTGGTATGCAGCAGCTACTTTGACTAAATTGTATGATGGCATACTTGAAGATGCATATTCTGGAAAAAACTATACAGCGAATAATGTGGTTGAAATAGCAATAAGTAAAACTAAACAAGCTGAAACGGAACTTGCAGAAGACAAATGGAATCTGACAAAATTTGTTGAGTGGAAATAAAAACGATTTGCCAACAACGTGTATAATTAATTGCTTTGAACGTTGCCTATTTGGAAAATTCCTTCGGAATTTTCTCGCGTTCGTTTTTGTTTACTAAATTAGTTGCTTAAACACGCAACTAACCATACACAAAACCGTTGCCAATAATTTTGACCAACCGACGAACAAGAATTAAAACATTAAGATAGTTTACAATAAATGAAAATAATTTTCACCCTAATTTCTTGCTTGTTTTTGACAATAGCTCAATCACAAGAATTAAAAACGATAGAACTTCTTCCACCAGAATCAAAAGAATACAAAGATTTAAAGTTTCTGAAAAATGAATTACAAGGAAAACAACTTGTAATGCTTGGAGAACAAACTCATATGTATGGAAATATATTTGAGATGAAAGCAAGAGTTTTGGAATATCTTCATCAAGAGTTAGGATTTACAACTATTGCAATGGAATCTTCGATGTATGACATTTGGAAAATGAACAAAAATGGTTTTAATCCCAAAGAATTTAATAACGCAATTTGGGGAGTTTGGTCTAGTACGTTAGAATTTCAAAGAGTCGTAAACTATATAGAAAAAAACAATTTAAAAGTTATTGGCTTTGACTCACAAGTCATAAATACTTCTCAATTTGTGGAAGATTTTTATGATTATTTAGAAAGTCAGAATATTACTTTAAAGTTAGACGAGGATGATTTAGGAATTATCATAGAAGGAGTTTTAGAAAATGTAACAATCGAGGAAGATGATATAAAGTATAAAGTTTACGAAAAAGAAATTAATAGAATTATTAAGCAAATTGAAAATTTAGATTCTAATGAAATCAATTATTATTGGAAACAATTTACAAAAAGTCTTTTAGCTTCTTCGCAAGACGCATATTACAATAAAAAAGAAATCCTTACCACAGATTTTGGTAATGTAAATGACAATATCAGAGATAAACAAATGGCTGATAATCTTTTGAGTTACATTAAAAGGAATCCAAATGAAAAAATTATTTGTTGGGCAGATAATGTTCATATTATAAACGATAACTCAAGTATTTCAAAACCAATTGCAAAAGACTTTATTTCAATGGGTTCTTACATTCATCAAGACTTAAAAGAAAAATCATATAGTTTAGCAACAATACACGCAAACGATTCACTTTTTGATAATGGTACAAAAAAATGGCATTTAACACCTATTAAAACCAATTCATTCGAGTACGAATTGAATAGCTTAAATAAACCTTACCTATTTGTAACCTCAAACCAAGAGCAAATAAAATCTATAAAAGAAACAAGACTATTAAACTTTGTCGATTTCACAAATGCAAGATTAGACGAATTACACGATGGATATATCTTTTTTCAAAATGCAACATTACCCAAATTAGAGACACTAAAAGACAGCATAACTGTTTCTAACAAACAAATAGCTTTAGGTAAAAAAATAGAGCAAATCGAAATAGGCGAAAATGTTATACTAAAAGGACAGTTGCTTAATGAAGAAAATAATGAACCTATTCCATTTGCCACCTTAATCTTAAAAAAAGAAGAAATCTACAGAGTAGCTGATGAAAACGGTTTTTATGAATTACCAATCAAAAAAGCAATGTTAAAAAACTCAACTGTAGCTATTTCGTCAATGGGTTTTGAAACTAAAACTATTTCACTAAAAGAACTAAACGATAAAACATATTTAAAATCAAGATTTGAAGAATTAGACGAAGTTATAATTACTGGTTATTTATCGCCAAAGGCAGTATTAAAAAAAGCGATATCCAACAAAAAACTAAATCATCCTACTGAACCTTTTAATTTTTATAGATATGGCAATGTTTTGGTAAATAAAAATGACATAACCGAATTAGATTTAGAGTTAATAACTAAAGACCACGACGATGGATATTTGTCACCTTTTGTAATAACACAAAGAGTTGAACAGATAAAATGGAATAAGAACTCAAATCCAAAAAGGTATAAATATTCTTCTCAATTTTTTTCTTACAGACAAAATGCCATTCGTTATGCTAATATTTTGCACAAGAGAAAGTACAAGAAATTTAAACTAAACTTTGTAAAATCGAATAATCCAATTGAGGATGGATTATATATAATAGCTTTTCAAACAGAAAGAAATAAATGGAATTATACTAACAAAGGCTACCCAACAGAATACTCTGGCAGAGTTTATATTGATAAAGAAAATTTTGCAATAGTAAAAGTTATTGAAAACTGGGAAACTAGCTTAAACAAAGTTGAAATAGAAAAACACTTTAAAGGATATGAAGGTTATAAAGATATAGTTTCAACCACTATCAAAGAAGAAAACATTTGTTATTATTCGGACATTAAAAATAATGGTAAATTTTATGCTACAAGATATTTTAATCGTCGCTATAACGAAACCCTAGACAAAGACAACAACAAAAATTATGGAGTTTTCGAGAGAGATTCGTACTTATTCGACTTTGAATTAAAGAACGTTGAAGAAATTGAGTACGAATGGCGTGAAAAGAAACAAACAGTATTAAATCGAGTGGAATATGATAAAGCTTTTTGGAATTCATTTTACAAAAGAAAGATAAAAGGAAAATCGGAATAAAAAACTATTGGCAACAACGTATATAGCTCATAGCTAATTATTTGCTTATTCAAAGTTAAGGCATATTTGGAAAGTCGCCAAATTTTTAAATTTGACGATTTTCAACAAAAAAGATAAATAGTAAAATTTAAAAATTTGGCTTGTGCTCAATCCGAAAATAATTTTCTAATTTGCACGCTACGAGCCATATACAAGACCGTTACCAAACATTTGAAAAAAATCGAACTTTAAACAAAAACCAATTATGAAAAAACAATTATTTCCACTTTTAATATTATCGCTGATTTTATTTTCGTGCGGAAATTCAACTGAAAAGTGTCAATACACGAAAATGATGACAGTATCATACAACTTCAATAAAGAAGCTTCTTCTAAAATTATTGGTGTTGATACAACTTCTGGATGTTACAGCATAACTAAAGAAAATAATACTGCGGATTTAAAAGACTCAAAAAATAAATTCAGAATTTTAATTAAATCAAATCCTAACGTTTTTGAAATAACTGACGGAGAAAAAAATCGAATCTGGAATGAGGAAAATGGATATAAACTTGGAAATGCAATGAGTGGAGACACTCTGATTTTAAGATATGTTCCGACCAAAAACACGCCTGAAAATATTCTGAAATTCGGAACTGAATATAAATTTTACAATTAGTAACTGAAAATAAAAACGTTTGGCAACAACGTGTATAATTAATGGCTGGTTCTCGCCTACTTACGAAAATCCTCGCGGATTTTCTATGCTGTTTTTATTTGCTAAATTAGGTGCTTAAACACGCCACTAATCATACACAAAACCGTTACCCAACATTTACCAAAATCATCAAGAAATGGAATAATCTTTGTAACGTTTTAATTGTATATACGTCTAATATGATTAGTAAATAATACCTGAATTTAAAACAAAAAGCGAATTTAACACATTATTAATTGACTTAATTTGTAAAAAAAGTATATTTGTACAGTACATTTTATGTATATTTATAAAACTATGACAACTACATTAGAGAAAATAAATAGAGAAATTATAAAATCTTACTCTCATTCATTGAGCGAGGAAGAAAGAATTAATAAGATCCTTGACCACATTAATGATAAGAAGAAAGAATATTCTATTTTGACTAAATCTCTAGAAAAATTAGGCTCATTACTTACAAAAATAACTTGGTTAGATAACTTATCTACATCAGATGAAGTAATTATTAGAGGGATTATAGCAATGGGAAAAGCTTCTGATAAGCACTTTAGAAAATTCTACTCTGGACAAAGAAGAATATACGTTCCTAAAGGACTTTTTAAAGATGACTTTAAAGAAATGAAAAAAGCAATTGAATTTCACATTGAAGCTGTTAATGAAGTAGAGCATATAATATTTGATTTAAGAAAGAACAATGACTTTAAAGAGTTAAGTTCTCTAGTTGATGAGCTTTAATGAAATTTTTCTTCCAAAAAAGCTTTATATCTGAAGTCAAAAAACTTCTCAAAAAAAATTCATACAAAGATTGCGAAAAGGCAATAATCAACGATATCTTTATATTAGAATCTGATGATTTATTAGCTCAATGTGTTGCATATCGACTTAATCCAAATGCAAAAAATCCAATAGCTAAATTAAGAGCAGGAGATGAACAAGGTAAGAGTTCTTCTTTTAGAGTTTATCTGATTGCTGTGGCTATAAAAAACAATTATTATTTTGGATATATTTATCCAAAACAAGGCGTTTACGGGAAAAACTCTTTAAAATCTAAAGAAGAAACAAAAATCATAAAAAATCTTTTGAACGATATTAAGAAAGGTGATGTTATTGAGGTTAAACTTAATAAGAGCAAAGACAAGATTTGTTACGTTTCTGATGACAAAGAACTTTTTAAGTAAATAAAAAACGTTGGGTAACACCGTATATAATTTATTGCTAGTTATAACCTACTTACGAAAATCCTCTCGGATTTTCTATTCGGTTTTTATTTGCTAAATTACGTGCTAAACCACGCAACAAACCATATACAAACACGTTGTAAAACATTTGACAAACAGAGAACTATGAGAACAATAATTTTGCTTTTTTTGATTATTTCAACTTTACAATCCTGTAACAAAAATGAATCTAAATTACAGAATGAAAACTTAAAACTGAATAATGAAATAACTATTTTAAAATCAAAAATTGATTCTTTTGGAAACTTACCAACAATACAATTTGAGAAATTAATTTCAGAAGATTTTTCATTAGACTCATTGAGAAAGAAAAACTTTTCAGAATATGTAACTTACTTAAGGAACAACGAATTAAAAACAAATGATTCAATCTTAGCAGAAAAATACTTAAAGTTTGCTAAAAAGAATAAAGGCTCTTTTTATTCAATGTATGCAATAGATAGAATTAGAGGGATTAATTTTCAAAAAGAGCAATTAAACATCAACCAAATAGTCGGAAAATGGAAATGGGAAACTATGACAAATCTCTTTATGCCTTTTAAAGGAAAAAAAGATGAACAAGTCATTATTGAGAAAGATAAAACAATAAAAATTTTCAAAAACGGTAAATTAATTTCAGAGAGTAAATTTGAACTTATAAGACAAGGTTGGGGGAATTATTATATTGAATTTGACTGTAATAAACTTTATTCAATAATGGTTAAAGAAAATGGACTATTGACTTTAACTAAAGGAAAAGGATTTTGTATTGACTGCGGAACAGATGTTTATAGGAAAATTGAATAAAAAAACGTTTTACAACAATGCATATATTTTATTGCTAGGTTCTAGCCTGCTTACGAAAGTCCTTTCGGACTTTCTATTCGGTTTTTATTTACTAACTTAGTGACTTAATCACGCAACAAACCATATGCTAAACCGTTGTAACACATTTACCAAACCAAAGAACATTGAGTAAATTAATAGAATTAATAGACCAAATCACGGAATTCGGAATTAATCCAAAAGTGGATATGACCGACAAAACTGATGTTCTGAAAAAACTGCTAGTTGGAATTTACTCAGAATTTCTAAATGTAAAATTTGAATTTGACGAAAAGGATTATAAAGATGAACCAGATTTCGATTTTAAGAAAATCCTAGAAAATGTTAAATCAAATTTCCCTGATTTTGGTTGGTATAGTTCGGTTTTAGACTCAAATAAAATGGAACCGAATATTAAAATTGGAATTGGAGACGAATTAGATGATTTAGCTGATATTATAAAGGATATGTTGGAAGTAAAATGGTACTTTGAAAATACAAGTAAAAATGATGCTCTTTGGCATTTTGAGTTCCACATGCGAACACATTCTGAACAGCATTTAGCGGATTTATTAAAGCGACTAAAAGAAAGAAATGATTAGAATTGAAATATATAATTTGTTTCTAAAATATGGAAGTGAATGTCTCTGGAGTAGTGACCCAAGAGTTAAAAGACCCAAAGGTACTAGCGAAACAACTGATGAGATGTTTTCTGTATTAGAAACAATAAATAATAATCTAGAAATGATATCATCAGAATTATATAGTAAAGAAATGGAGTTACAATTTCAACAAGAAATAGAAAAGTTAAAGCCTAATGTATCTAAAGAAGTTTTGAGTTTAATGGAGAGTAATTATAAAACTGGAAGTTAAACTAAAAACGTGTTACAACAAAGTACTGTGGTAAAAAACAAGTAAAAACTCATTAATTTTTCACTAAAGTACTTCTATAAGAATCATCATATATTAATCCCGATTTTGCAATTGCAAAAGCCTGTTTTAAAAGCTTATTACATACTGCTATTAA
>NZ_JBSHNP010000072.1:0-473 GCF_053604675.1 Lacinutrix salivirga | reverse complement strand
GTCATACCATCTGGTGTGCCATCATCACAAACTTCTAAGTCGGTTGGTGCTACTACTGTTGGTAAGGAATAGGCTGTGACTGTAGAGGTGCTTGTCGATGGACAGGCTCCGTTGGTCGTGTAATCTACTGAGTAGGTTGCTCCTGGAATACCTGAGGTGATTGCGCCTGTTGCGCTATCTAATAGTGCGCCATCGGTTGGTGCTGGTACTGTCCAAATATATGTTCCGCCTGGTGTGGCTTCAGTGGTGACTAAACCGCCTTCGCAACTTGGTGTGTAACTAAAACTTGAGTCTTCGCTTGGTAGTAGGGTTAAACTAAATGCTGTAGTGGTTGGACAGGCACCATTTGTTGTGTATTCTATTATATAGGTCGCACTTGGTGTTCCCATTGTCACTTCGCCTGTGGCCATATCTATTAATGCGCCATCCGTTACTGGTGTGCTAAAATCGAAACTGCCGCCTGGCGTGACTAC
>NZ_JBSHNP010000071.1:0-362 GCF_053604675.1 Lacinutrix salivirga | reverse complement strand
TCTTCAGTCATACTTCCTTCTGAATGACATTATAACATATAACGCTATTTATGGTAAGTTTTGTCATTCAGAGCGCAGCGAAGAATCTTAAAAATTAATATTGATGAGATTCTTCAGTCATACTTCCTTCTGAATGACATTATAATTTACAACGAAATTTATAGTGAGATTTGTCATTCAGAGCACAGCGAAGAATCTAAAAAAATTAATATTGATGAGATTCTTCAGTCATACTTCCTTCTGAATGACATTATAACATATAACGCTATTTATGGTAAGTTTTGTCATTCAGAGCGCAGCGAAGAATCTTAAAAATTAATATTGATGAGATTCTTCAGTCATACTTCCTTCTGAATGACATT
>NZ_JBSHNP010000070.1:0-342 GCF_053604675.1 Lacinutrix salivirga | reverse complement strand
GTTTTTCTTTAAGGTTTTTACTAGATTTTCAAAGTTAACATGCTCTTTATAAAACCCACTATTTTGTGATTGCTCTGTAAACTGAAATGCAGGTGTATATCCCAACCGCTCTGCAAACTCAAATGTATTACTCATAATTTTTGTTTATTAATTGTTAATTATTGGCTTAGTTTACAATGACCTTTCGACTGCGCTCAAGGATTTTGAGGTGTGCTTTTTAAAATCACGCATGATATTAGACAATAAATAACCTTCTTTTGCTTTACATAATATATGTATATGACTTGACATTATGCAATAGGCGTAAATCTCTAACCCTTTTTGTTTTTTACAATAATCTAA
>NZ_JBSHNP010000069.1:0-3262 GCF_053604675.1 Lacinutrix salivirga | reverse complement strand
ACCTTAAAGAAAAACAAGCCAAACCTATTTAGCGATTTTCATTATATAAACTACATAAGCACACAAAAATCTCGCGTAGAAGTTAAAGATAGAGAAACAGAGGAGCTGTTTATTGCAGAATATATTACAGACGTTCCATTTTCCGTAACAGAAGATAGCGGACAAAAACGTAACTTACTATTATACGCAGAACTTAATAAAAAAATAGCGAATGTAAGAACAGACATAACAATAACAAGAATTAATATAGAACCCAAAAAAAGAAAAATAAACTATAATATATTATTTGTTTATGAAGGTTTTGATGGCAGAAAAAACAGTTCCGACAGATCAGACATTAATAGAGTGGCTATAAAAATGAGCACTCATTTTTATAACGATTATAAGGCGGCATATACCTATTTAGGCTACAAAAATAAGCAGATAGAAGAAGATGTTTTTAATAAGTTTACTAAGGCCTTTTCAGATTCTGAAAATGATACTTTTGATTTAGCCTTTATATACAACCAAGCACCAAATTTTGTATTACAAAAGCGTAACACACAATTACTTTGGAAAGATTTATTTACATTACTAAAAGGCTTTGTCTTAGAAAGTAAAGAAAAAGCCATATTAAAAGTATTACAAGCATTAGCAATAGATGAAGCTAATATAAATTATAAAAATAAAGAAGAAAAACAAAAATTCACAGACACAATAAACGTGTTTTTTCAAACCTTAATGTTGCAAAAAAATGGTGTAAGTGTTTTTGAAAAACTATACGATAAACTTAACAATTATGGTTTCGGAGACAATAATTTTACCAAGTTAATAAACACTTTATATGCCTTTTGGAAATTAAGTGACTTCACAGACCCAAATTATTATAGAAATAAAAACGAATATCAAGGAGGACCAGAAACTTTACCATACCAAAACACTAAAATTTTAGGCTTTTATAATAACAACTTCGAGTTTAATTTTATAAAAGAACAATCCAGACTTAAAATAAAAGCAATAAAAGAAGAAGTTACTTTTGAGAAAAACAAATATTCCAGACGACCACGTAAAAAAGTAACAAAGACTGAAGTTGCAACCTATAACTTATTTCATCCAATACAATTGGCAGAACTGCCAGAAACCGGAGTAATAAAAGTACCAGATAAAATAGTGCCAGCTTTTTTTTTAAAAGCCATGGACGATTTAAATAAGTGGAGCAATTTAGAAGATGGTATTTTGCTAACCGTAGATGTAGTAACAACACTAACAGGTGTAGGTAATTTATATAAATTAAGGCATTTGCGCCATTTAACAAAGCTTAAAAATGTTAAACCACTAACCACATTATTTAAAGTTAAAACGGCAGTAAGCATTGTTGAGGTTACAGCAGGTACACTAAATATCATACTAAAATTGGCAAATAGCGATAATGAGTTTGCTCAAAAATTACAGCAATATTTATTTTGGTTGGAGTTGGCAAGTCTTGGTACAGATGTTGTAGTAGAAAAACTGTTGAAGAAGTCTGCTAAAGAGGCTTTAGAAAAAGCTAATAATTTAGTTGATAAGAAAATAATTGAACATTTAAAAGAAACTTCAGGTTATAAAGAGTTATTTTCCAAAATAAAAGGAAAGCCTGTAGATTTAAAATTATTAAAGAAACTACAGAATGAGTTTAAAAAAATTGGAGGAGATTTGAGGTTTGATGAAGAATCTTTTGCATATTGTAAAGCTAGAGAGAAAGTTCTTGGTACAGAAATTGAGGCGGTTAATTTGTCAGATGATTTAATTATGCTTAATAAAACAGCAACAAAATCTGCTGTTTATGAGGAGTTAATTCATGCTAATCAACATCGTTCAGGAAGATTTAAACAAGCTTTAGATAAGTATAAAAACAATGAACTCGTTATAAACTTATTGGAAAAAGAAGCTGCTGAAGAATTACTTTTAAATCTGAAAAAATGGGACTTACCTAAAGAAGAAATAGAAGTAATTAAAGAACGATTAGAATATTTTAAAATAGAATTAAAAAGATTAAATTATGAAGAATAAAATAAAAATTATAGATTTTTTTGAATTTAAAGATGGTAAAATAGTTTTCTTTATTGAGCTGTTAGGAGGATATTTTAATATTGAAGATGTTTTTGTAAATAACAAGAACAGTTTAAAATTTCAAATAAAAGGTATAGGAATGGAAAATCTACCTTCAAGTGATAGTAAATCAATATTAATTGAGCTTTTAAATACCAATATTAACGTTTCGGAGTTTAAGGATAAGGAATTTATTAAAGAATAATTTTTAAAAGCCGTTTTTGTTAATTAGAACTTGCAAGCCTTGGTACAGACTTTGTGGTAGAAAACTGATGAAGAAGTCTGCTAAAGACGCATTAGATGTTGCAGATATAGCAGGAGATATTAGAACCCGATAGCGCGGATTTGTAATCCGTGCCTACAAGAGTAATAGTAATAACTAGAATTTGGATTAGAAAAACTTTAAAACAATAATTATGAGATTTTTGAGTAAAATATATAAAAATTTAAGAGACAATAAAACGGAACTATTAGGTTGCTCTTCAGATGAAATTAAAAAAATTGAACAAGAGATAGAATTTTCTTTACCGAAATCTTATTTAGAGTTTTTAGAAATAATGGGTAAAGGAATGTTGAAAGATATAGAAACACCTAATTATTATGACTATGGAACTTTTAAAGGAACATATATCTTTTATGATAGTATTTTAAAGCATAAAGAATGGCTGATTAATCAATTAAATGAATATAATCGTCAAGATTTGGCTGAAAAAATTACAGAAACCGAATTCATATTTTACGATCATCAAGGATATTTATTTGCTTTTTTTAAGTTAGATGAAGGAGATAACCCTCCAGTTTATGGTTATGAGGAAGGATACGAAGGAGATAGTTTTCCAAAAATTGCAGATTCTCTATCAAGCTTTTACGAACGACATCTAGAAGGGGATAAAACACTTTTTAGTGAATTAAGAGTTTAAACTTTTACTAAAGTTAAGTAATATAAAGCCATTTCAATAAAAGAAGTGGCTTTTTTTATTGATTAGAGTTAGCAAGTCTTGGTACAGATGTTGTAGTAGAAAAACTGTTAAAGAAGTCTGCTAAAGAGGCATTAGATGAAGTAGATGATTTATTTAAATTGTCAAAAGAAACCTATAAAGACAAGCGTATTTTAGAAATAAAAGAGCATCTTGATGATGTTTTAGGTTTAATAAAAAAAGAAACTAGAGTTTTTCAAGGAACTAAATACGAAATT
>NZ_JBSHNP010000068.1:0-346 GCF_053604675.1 Lacinutrix salivirga | reverse complement strand
TCACCATCAAGAGTAAGTGTTGCAGTAATATCACCACCTAATAAATCATCAGTAATGGTGATGGTGTTTACAGATACATCACCAGTATTAGTTACTGTAAATGTATAATCTATAACAGTACCAGCAGTCACACACTCTTCGCCATTAGGCAATTCTGCAGATTTTACAATAGCAATACTAGCAGTAGTACAAATCGTAACCTCAGGATTATCTTGATCGATGATATAGGTATCTGTAGCTTCAACAGGATCAGTTCCGTTAGGTTCTAAACCAGCAGCAGTAACGTTATTGGTAATGTTTCCATTATCAATATCCGTTTGTGTTGCAGTGTATGATGCACCAGTAA
>NZ_JBSHNP010000067.1:0-3116 GCF_053604675.1 Lacinutrix salivirga | reverse complement strand
GTTTTTGTCTGCTTTTGTTGCATTGGCACCATAAGTATTTATTGTGTAAACAGCAACTTTGTCTATCTCAATGGTTTTAGGACCAGATATAGTTTTTGGAAAACTTATTTTATTTTCTTTTTTATCTGCATCTGCGTCTCTAGTTAAAGTTGTAAAGGTTTCGGCATCTCGAGCAGTTTTAGCTGTTTCTGCATCTTTAACTGCTTTTTTGCCTGCTTCGGTTTCGTCTTCACGTATATAAAGTGCTTCTTGCCAACCTTCAAAACTTTTCACAGCATCTTCGGTCTTAGAGGCCATTTTATCTTTGGTTGTTTTTATGAAATGTTATTCACTATTCTTGTTTTTTGAAAAAATAGGAGTTTTAAACTTTTATTTAATTCACTTTAATGATTTTGTTTTTTGAATAATTGTACTTTAAGTTTACTCCAGAATATATTTCTTCTAACTCGTTATCATATATTTTAGTACTCTCATCAAAATAAAACTGTAACAAATCAGAGCTCAACTCTTGAATTTTAATAAACGGAACAATATTTATACTTTCTTCAAATTCATTAGAAGCAACTATATTTAAACTACCAAGTTCTTTATAGTTTTCATTATTATAATCTTGAATATGTATTCCCCAACTTTCTTCATCTCCAATTTCACTAACAACAATCATTCTATTACTTTTTTTCGACTTAAAAAAATAGGGGTTATATCTCCAACTGTCTTGCTGTCCTTTAGACTTATATAATATCTTGTTTAAACTATTTTTTACAATTAAGTGAATACCATTTTTGTTGCCATCAATTGTGCCAGTAATGAATTGAATATTATTTATCCAAGCAGATTGATTTACATTAATAGAATCTATTTTAAAGTCTTTTTTTATAGAGTCTGCTTTAATTTGGGTATATAAAATTGGATATTTTACTTGAGAAATTTGACTAATATTTAAAGAATCTCCTTTTTCAATTTTAATGATTTCTTCGGTATATAAATCAGGATTGTTTTGCTTGCAAGCAAAAAAAAAGATAATTGATATGAGACATAGTATATTTTTCATGTTTTTTAAATTTTATGGGAAGTTTTAGAAATTTTTTCTTGATGAACTTTATTTGCTATAGTTTCATCTTTCAGATTGACATAAAACGCTGGATTACATCTATTTACTAATCATCTTCTTGGTCTGGGTAAATTTGCAATTTCAAAATGTAAATGTGGAGCTCTTGTGCCTGAAGCATTACCTGTAACTCCAGATAGACCTATTTTATCTCCTTTTTCTAAATAGGTATTACTTGTTTTTCCATCACTGTAAATATATATTGTTGTAGAAGGGGTTAGCTTAAAACCACCACCTTTTAAAAACTCATTGTCTATGGTTTCTCCTGTGTTTTCTATACTGTCGCATTGGGTTTTTAACCGTCAAAATCACCGCAGTCTTCTTTTTGAAAATTGTCGGGAGTAGGAGTGAAATATTGATTTATTCTAACTCCAATGTAATCAGTTGGAAGTTTTCCACTAATCGTTAGTTTATAAACATTTTTATCTACTTTCTTAAACTTAAAAATAATAGATTGAAAATGATTATTTTCTGCTAATATTTCCAGATCTTTTTTATTATAAAGTATTTTTTTTATTTCATATTCAAAAAAAGGTTCTTCACTGTCTGGAGGAATACTATTACTACAGTAGTTATATAAAAATAGTTTATTATCTATCGTTTTTAAAAATAAAGATGGTGAGTCACACATACAATTACTATTAAAATCTATCCAATATTTTTTTTGATTTTCATTTTTATCTTTAATTGATAGACCAATTAATGCCTTATTAAAAATTTTTTTAAAGAGAGTATCAGTTTCTTTTATTAACTTCTTTTTGGGTGATTCAGATTTCAACAAAATAACTGAATCTTGTTTTATTAGGTTATTAGATTGTTGTATTTTATTTACTTCCTTACAGGAAACCAAAATTGACAATATAAGTATCGTTAATATTCTCATAGCTCTAATTAATTAAGTTTTCTTTTTGAGAATTAGTTAGCATTTTTTTTAAAACATTTAAAGGGTCAAATAAATCCCTTCTTCTTTTAAAAGATCGTCCATTAGAAAAATTGTCTGATTTAGCATGTAGCATTTCGTCTGTCTTTACCCAACCAGGATTAAATGATTTTTCTTGTTCTTCTCCAGTATAAAATTCTATATGTAACATACCTCTATTTTCTCCAATAGGTTGTTGAAAATTTTCACCATTTCCTCTAATTAATTGTCCTACTTCAGCTATTTTCTGACCTCTGGTCACTTTGTCACCAACTTTGACTTTAATAGTGTTTTTGTCAATTTCTCCATACCTTACAACAATATTGTTACCCTTAACATGCTCATAATAATGTTCAATTACTAAAACATCAGTATCCATATAAAAATTTTCACTGGCTTTAACAATACCATCGGCTATCGCATAAATTGATTCGTTTACATCTGTATATAAATCTCTGGCAGCGTGTATTCTATTAGTTCCTCTTGTATAACCAAAGGTAGCAGCATTTTTTTCATGTACTGTGTAGTCGTAATCTTTATATTGCTTTGTTTTATAATTACCAGGATAATTTTGAGGTATTACTTTAAATGGAAACAGTAATCCAGGTGTTTCCAACTTAAACCCACCACCTTTTAAAAACTCATTATCTATGGTTTCTCCTGCGTTTTCTATACTGTCACATTGGGTTTTTAGGTATAAATGTGCTTTGTCTCTAATGGTTATTTTTGGTGTTGCTGGTTCTTTAATAGTTGTTGTACGTACATAATCTTTAGCATTGTTAATATCTGGTTTGCCTCTAAAGGGTTCTATTTGTACTTTTTTGCCTTTTAAGGCTTTATCAAAAACTATGGTTAATTGGTTTTTGTCTCCTACTAATTCCATTTTTGCGTAAGTATATATACCTGCTTTGCTTTTTGTATTTATAGTCGTGTAGGTGGTTTTAGGATCGTCCTGATTGTAGAGACTCCATTGTATATTGTTTTTGTCTGCTTTTGTTGCATTGGCACCATAAGTATTTATTGTGTAAACAGCAACTTTGTCTATCTCAATGGTTTTAGGACCAGATATAGTTTTTGGAAAACTTATTT
>NZ_JBSHNP010000066.1:0-320 GCF_053604675.1 Lacinutrix salivirga | reverse complement strand
TTTACTTGGATTACCTAAAACGGATTCTCCATGTATCTTGTTTTTTAACATCGTACTCTGTTTTCTATACACAGAAAGGAGTCTAACCATTTGCAAACATTCTATTTCATCTTTAGAGTTGCCTTGCCATAGTTTTAATTTTACCTGTTTTGCATATTCACAAATAAGTTTTGAATCACTTTTATCTGTCTTAACTTTAGATAACTTCATTTGGATAAAGCGTTTTACTGATAATGGATTTTCTACTGATACTTTAATACCGGATTCCAACAAATGATAAGCCAACTGGTAATGATAATAACCTGTGGCCTCCATCACGC
>NZ_JBSHNP010000065.1:0-37931 GCF_053604675.1 Lacinutrix salivirga | reverse complement strand
GCGTTAATCGCAGTATGCAATAAGTTATTGAAACAAGCCTTTGCAATTGCTAAATCGGGATTAATATATGATGATTCTTACAGAAGTACTTTAGTGAAAAATTAATGAGTTTTTACTTGTTTTTTACCACAGTACTTTGTTAGACGAGGCGCTACCATCTGAGTTTCCTGCTCTTGCTCCAATGTAAGTGTTGTTATTGCCTTTAGCTACACGCCCAGAATAGTAACCCAATCCTACATTAAACTCTCCTGTTTCATTATATCTAAACGATTGGTTTCCTATACCTAAATTTCTGTTAGCATTGTTTTCTGCTAATGCTAAGGCTCCAATGGCTAAATTGTGATTTCCACTTGTATTACTTTGTAAAGCTTGTACACCAAGTGCAGTGTTATTACCTCCATCACTATTACTATTTAAAGCTCTAGAACCTAAACCTGTATTTCTTCTGCCATCTACGTTAAGACTTAAGGCTGTATGTCCAATGGCAACATTCTGGTCACCAGTTGTATTTAATGCAAGAGATTGAAAACCTACGCCAACATTTTGGTTGTCAGAGCTGTCATCTGCATTGCCACTGGTTAATCCTAAATACACAGAAGCCCCATCCTCAGTACCATCCACATCAGATTTACCATCAATTAAATCGTTAATGCGTTTTGCACCAGAAAGCGGAACCCAAGCAGGAATATCGTTATCCCAATAATGATAGCCTTTTGTATAACTTACTGTACCTATAGTTACATTTGTAGTTAAATAAACTAACATACTGTTTTGGAATGCTCCAGGATCTGTGCCAGGAAATGTATTCATTCTAGGAACTAGTAAGCCATCTGTATTAATTGGAGCAGTTGTACTTGATGCAGAAACGTCTAATGAGGCCTGAGGATTTACATTGCCAATTCCTACTTGCGCAATTCCAAAGTGTATAGTAATTAAAGTAAAAATAAGTGTATAAAAGGTGGTTTTAAAACTTACTAAATGAGTTCTCATAATTAAAAATTTAGGGATAAATTAATTATTTCAAATTTAATAGATTAAAGAGTAAATAAGGTACTATTAATTATCAAAAAAGGATTAAAAACTATCAATACACATAAAGGGGTTGAGTGTTGAGCTCAAGTATTCATAAAAAAGCTTAATCTTTAGTTTTATTAAAATAATCAGATTGGATTTGCTCATTCTTCCCATCCTGAAATTTAGTCATACTAAACCATTGATGTATTGAGTAACTCCCAGTTTCGCCACTTTTATTTACAGCAATATAACCTACTTGAAAATCTTTAAAATTACTGTTTGGCTTCTTTACAATTCGGCTAATAGCTTCTTCGCAAGCTTCTTGAGGCGATTTTCCTTGTCGCATTAATTCTACAACCAAAAAGCTACCAACAGTTTTCACAACCTCTTCTCCAAGACCTGTTGCCACACAACCACCAACTTCATTATCTACAAACAAACCAGAACCAATAATTGGCGAATCGCCAACTCGACCTCCTAATTTATACGCTAACCCACTAGTTGTACAAGCACCAGAAATATCTCCATTTTTATCAATAGCGAGCATGCCAATAGTGTCGTGGTTTTCAATATTGATAATGGGTTTGTATTTGGCTTCAATTTTCCATTTTTCCCAAGCTTTTTTGGAGGCTTCGGTTAGTAAGTTTTCGGTCTTAAAACCCTTAGAAACTGCAAATTGTTTTGCACCTTCACCAGCAAGCATCACATGTGGTGTGTCTTCCATAACCTTTCTGGCAACCGAAACGGCATGTGTTATATTTTGAAGATAGACTACAGAGCCACAGTTTCCGTTTTTATCCATAATACACGCATCTAAAGTCACGTTTCCATCTCTATCTGGTAAGCCACCTTTTCCAACAGATTGTCCTTTTTCGTTAGCTTCCTCAACTCTACAGCCTTGTTCTACAGCATCTAGTGCAGTGCCTCCAGCTTGTAATATTTCCATGGCTTTTGCAGTAGAATCTATGACATGCCAAGTTGCAATCACTAAAGGTAATTTTGCTGTTGTTGTATTTGCTGAAGCTGTAGTGCCTGCAATTTTTTCTTCCGAATTTTTTTCGGCACAACTAGCAAGTGTACTTCCTATTGCTAATCCAACTCCAGATAGCGAAGCATTTTTAATAAAGTTTCTACGTTTCATAGTATTTATTTAATAGTAATTTCGTCTGCAAATAACCAACTTCTGCCATCGTGTTCATAACCTAAATGCCATTCCGGAAGTTTACCTAAAGTTTTGGCTACAATTTTAATATATCTATATTTTTTTGGGACTATTTTAAAATGAATTTTTTTAATAGTTACTGCTTCCGAAGCTTTTGAAGCATCTAATGTTTTAATAGCATCAATACTCTCAAAATCTTTACCATTTTTAGAACCATAACACGTAACTTCTGTTGGATAAAAGATCCACGAACGTTGGTCTTCTAAAAAATTAATAGTTACTAAATTTACAGACTTTTCACTGCCTAAATCTACAGTAGCACTAAGGTTTTTATCAAAATAGCCTTGCCAAGTTCCTGTTCTAAAATCTTGCGTGCCATAAATACCATCTATAAGCGCATTATTTCCTCCGCCATTATATTGGTTGGCATATTCTGTGTCTAGTTGAATTGAAATATTAGGATCTATTTTATAGAATTTAGTTTCAATTGTAGCGCTTTTTATTCCGTTTTTTTCTGAATAGACTTTTAAAGTTGAAGGTTTAGTGATTTCAAAAGAAGCTATATAGCTTTTAAATTCGGCCTCATTTAAACTATAAAATATAGAGGCTTCTTTGTCTGCATTATCTAAAACAATTTCAGTTTTTCCTTTAAAAGCCACATCTCCTTTTGCAATAAAGGGAGCAGGTGTAATTAGGTGCTCTTTAATTTCAGTAGAAGGCACTTGGTGGTCTTTAGTTGCCCAATCAGTTGGAGTTGCGCTCATATTAAATTTAAGTGTGCCACCATTCATTATATTGTTATGTGTAATAAAAGAAGTATTTAAAGGTTTTCCATTTAATTCTGCAGATTCTATATAGATATTTTTATCGTTTAAATTTTCAGCAATAACAGTAAATTGCTTTCCGTTTTCTAAATTAAAAGTGGCCTTTTTAAACAAAGGCGTTCCAATAATATATTCGTTGCTCCCAGGAGTTACAGGATAAAAACCAATACTACTAAATACGTACCAAGCACTCATCTGTCCGCAATCTTCATTACCTGAAATTCCGTCTGGTGTATTGGTATATAATTGGGTTAAAATTTGATGAATTTTTTCTTGCGTTTTATGTGGTTTGTTCACAAAATTATAGAGGTAAGCCATGTGGTGACTAGGCTCGTTTCCATGTGCATATTGCCCAATTAATCCTGTAATATCTACTTGATGTCGTCCTGATGTTTCATTTTTGGCTATAAATAACTCATCGAGATTAGCTTCAAGTTTATCTTTTCCGCCCAATAGATTTATAAAACCAGTAACATCTTGTGGGACGTAAAAACTGTATTGCCACGCGTTAGCTTCGGTATAATTAAAATTCACTTCGTAAGGATCAAAAGGAGCAAACCATGTATTTCTAAAACGGCCTCTCATAAACTGAGTTTCTGGGTCAAAAATATTCTTGTAATACTGTGCTCTTTCGGAGTAGATTTTAAAATCTTCAGTTTTGTTTAAGTGTTGTGCCATTTGGGCAATAGTCCAATCATCGTAAGCATATTCCAATGTTTTTGAAACCGATTCGCTTTCCTCTTCAACAGGAATAAAGCCAAATTCTTTATAACTTTTTAAGCCTAGTTTATCTCGTGTTGCAGAATGCTTCATCGCAGTAAACGCTTTTTCAATATCATAATTTGTAATGCCTTTTAGATAAGCATCTGCAATTACTGGAACTGCGTGATAGCCAATCATACAGCCTGTATAATTAGCCGATAAATCCCAAATTGGCATAATGCCACCTTCGTCATATTTTGCTAAAAAGGTATTTATAAAATCGTTAGTTTTATCTTGTTCAATAATAGTGTAAAGCGGATGAGCAGCACGATAGGTGTCCCAAAGCGAGAATACAGTATAGTAATCGAAATCCTTGGTTTCGTGTATTTTTAAATCCATACCACGATAGCGACCATCTACATCTTGGTAAAGGTTTGGTGCTAAAGCCACATGGTACATAGAAGTATAAAAGTTGGTTTTGTAATCTTCATTATCACTGTCAACAACAATTTTTTCTAGTTGCTTTTCCCAAAAATCCTGAGCTGTTTTTTTTACTTGCTCAAAGCTTTGATCTCCTATTTCTCCTTCTAAATTTTTTCTTGCGCCTTCAATATCTACAGCACTAATACCTACTTTAATATAAACAGGTTCGTTATTTGGGTTTTTAAATTGTAAAGCAATTTTTTGAGCTCCTGGTTGTCCTGTTTCTGGAGGTGATTGCAATACATCACTAAATGGATGTGATGTTTTAATCACAAAAAATAAGCGTTGGTCTTTTGCCCAAGCTTCTGAAAATCTGTAGCCAACAATTTCGGTTTCTGAAACCCTATCAATTTTAGCCTCTAAAACTTTATCGCGATGCATTAAATCTACAATGGCGAATTGGTTTTCTGAAGATGGATATTGATATTTATGAATGCCACTACGTTTTGAAACCGTTAATTCCACATTAATATTTGTGCTGTCTAAAAGCACTTTATAATAACCAGGTTCTGCAATTTCATTATCGTGCGAAAAATGTGCTTTATAACCAGGTTTTCCATCTGCTCCATTATTAAAATGTTGCGCATTGGTTGGCATTATTAAAACATCTCCATAGTCGGAAACACCTGTTCCACTTAAATGCGTATGCGAAAATCCATAAATATAACTATCGCTATAATGGTAGCCTGAACAGCCATCCCAACCGTCTAAACGTGTGTCTGGACTTAACTGCATCATCCCAAAAGGCATAGTGGCTCCAGGATACGTGTGTCCATGACCTCCTGTTCCAATAAAGGGATTAACATAAGAAATTAAAGGTTTATTTTTTTCAACTATTGTGGTAGTTTTAGAAGCATCATTACAAGAGCTAAGGACTAAAAAAAGAATAAAAACAAGAGTAAGTTTTACTTTCATCAAATAGAATGTTATTTTTATAAGCATCTAAGATAATTAAAAATGAGGTGTCACAAAATCCTAACAATTCTTATTATAAGTTTTAGTTTTTTTGCTTGCTCTAAAAAAACGATTCCGCCACACACAATTCATATAATTCCTGCACCATTAAGTCAAACCATTACAAAAGGTCATTTTAAATTAAGTGCTAATACTAAAATTAAAAATGAAGATGATTTTAAAGTGAGTACAACATTTTTAAAGGACTATATAAATCCTGTTGAAGCAAAAGGAGCCACCAATGCGATTGAATTTATAAAAAATGAAACCATTAGTAATACGGAAGGCTATCAATTATTAATAACAGAAAATGCAATAACAATACAGGCAAGTACAGATTCTGGAGCCTTCTACGCTGTACAAACCTTAAGACAATTATTACCTAAAGAATTAGAATCAAATACACCTTATCAACAAAAGATTAGTTTGCCATGTTTAACCATAAAGGATGAACCACGATTTCCGTATAGAGGTATGCATTTGGATGTGGCACGACATTTTTATCCTGTTGAATTTATTAAAAAGTACATCGACGCTATTGCGCTATTAAAAATGAACACATTCCATTGGCATTTAACAGATGATCAAGGTTGGCGCATTGAGATTAAAAGCTATCCATTACTAAATGAGATTTCAGCATTTAGAAACCAAACATTAATAGGTCATTACAGCGATCAACCACATCAATTTGATGGTAAAAAATACGGAGGATTTTACACTCAAGAACAAATTAAAGACGTAGTGTCTTATGCAACTTCTAGAAATATAACTGTTATTCCAGAAATTGAAATGCCTGGACATGCACAAGCAGCAATTGCTGCTTATCCAGAATTAGGTTGTACAGGAAATACAGTTGAGGTAGCTACAAAATGGGGTGTTTTTGAAGATATATTTTGTACAAACGACAAAACTTTTGCCTTTTTAGAAAATGTTTTAGATGAAGTGATTCCGTTATTTCCAAGTCAGTATATCCATATTGGGGGAGATGAGGCACCAAAAACCAATTGGAAAAAATGTAGCCAATGCCAACGCAGAATTCAAGAAGAAGGATTGAAAGACGAGCACGAACTTCAAAATTATTTTATTACTAGAATGGAGAAATACCTTAATAGTAAAGGCAAGCAAATTATAGGTTGGGACGAAATTTTAGAAGGCGGATTAGCACCAAATGCAACCGTTATGTCTTGGCGAGGCACAAAAGGTGCAGTCGAAGCTGCAAAGCAACAACACAATGTGATAATGACACCAACGTCGCACTGCTATTTTGATTATTACCAATCAGACAATAGCCAAGAGCCATTAGCAATTGGTGGATATTTACCACTAGAAAAAGTGTACCATTTTAATCCTTATCCAGAAGAATTAACTAGCGAAGAAACTAAATATATACTTGGTGTACAAGGCAATATTTGGACCGAATATATGCCAACATCCAAGCAAGTGGAATATATGATGTTTCCCAGAGCATTAGCCATGAGTGAAGTCGCTTGGAGTACAACTGAAAATAAAAATTACAGCAATTTTGTAACTCATGTAGAGCATTTTAATAAGCGTTTGGATGTTTTAGACTTTAATTATGCCAACCACTTGTATGAAGTTGAAGGCGAATTACTTTCAGAAAACAACACGTTAAGCTACCAATTACAAACAGTTACAAAAGATAAAAGAATTCTGTACACAGTTAATGGTACAAGCCCAACACTGTATTCCGAAGTGTATAAAAAACCTATACCAATTTCAGAAACATCAACCATAAAAGCTGCTGTGTTTAATGATAATGAACAATTAGGCAGTGTTTTTAAAAAGCAAATAAATTTCCATAAAGCAGTTGGTAAAAAAATTACAATTAATAAAGCACCACATAAAGCCTATTCAGGAAGTGGTGCACAAGGCTTAATTAACGGAATTAATGGAGACAACACGCGTTTTGGAGATAAGGAATGGTTAGGGTTTTGGGGAGAAGACATTGAGATTACAATTGATTTAGGTGAAGACATGGAGATAAATTCGGTTAAAACGAGATTCTATAATGGGAATGGACAATGGATTTATGCGCCATCTTTTGTAGAAATTAGTTTTGATGAAAGCAATTTTGAAGGATATGAAATTGGAAATTCTGAAAAATTATTAGTGAACTTTAATCAAAATTTTAAAACAACAAAAGCGAGGTATATTAAGATAAAAGTTAAAAATTACGGAACAATTCCTGAAGGTAAACAAGGTACTGGAAACAAGGCTTGGACATTTATGGATGAAATAATCGTTAATTAAAAATTGAATTAATGTCACTCAGAGGAGCCTTCTAGCGACGTAGGAATCTCAAAGATTAACTTAGATAAAATGTTTTATAAAATGATTATACTATGACAGTAGAAATTTGCGCAAACTCATTCCAATCGGCTAAAAATGCACAAGACGCAGGAGCACATCGTATCGAGTTATGTTCAGAATTATCGGTTGGAGGCATTACACCAAGTTATGGTTTAATTAAACAAGTGGTTAACGAGTTGTCTATTAAAACTTTCGTGTTAATACGTCCTCGAAGTGGCGATTTTACCTATTCGGATTCCGAATTTGAAATTATAAAACAAGACATTAAAATTTGTAAGGACTTAGGTGTTTCTGGTATTGTTTCTGGAGTTTTAAATAGCGATAACAGCTTAGATGTAGCCAGAACAAAAACACTTGTGGAACTTTCTAAACCAATGTCTTTTACGTTTCATCGTGCTTTCGATGGTGTTCCGAATCCCACAGAAACATTAGAGCAATTAATAGCATTAGGTGTAGATAGAATTTTAACTTCAGGACAAGAGGATTCTGCAATAAAAGGAATTACACTTTTAAAACAACTACAAGAAAAAGCAAAAGAACGCTTAATTATATTAGCAGGAAGCGGAGTAAATCCCAATAACGCTAAACAATTTAAAGCCGCTGGATTTTTAGAAATTCATGCTTCAGCTTCAAAAGCAATTGTAAAACCAACTAAAAATAAGTTCTTTGATAATACCATACAAACTGTTTCAGATAAAGACACTATTCAATCCATTTTAAACGCTATCCAATAATGACCAATAGAATTTTATTGCTATTATGCATCCTAATGTCTTCCTGTAAACAAGAGATAAAACCTTTTGGAAACCAATTAATTTCTGTTTTTCAGAAAGAAAACCTGTATTTTGATATGGCTTTTAAAACCGATTCTTTACAAAAAAAAGATAGAATTTTACGATTAGATGCTGGTCGTGTTTTAGTGAAAAAAGTAACACTACCAAAATATACACTACAACCAAAAGTCACTGTAAATGTAACGCTCACTTCCAATGGAGATCCTTGGGATAAATCGGGTTCGTTATTTGTGATTCCTACATCTTCAGATCTAAATTTGTTAGATTTTGAAACTAAAACCATTAAAAAAACACAATTTAAAGATTCGTTTCCAGGAATTAAAACAGTAAAAATTAATAATAAAACTTACCAGCCAAATGTAGAATTGTTACGGTTTATGACGCCTTTTGGAGTTGGCTATTTTAATACAGACGAGCGTGTAGCTGCACTAAAACCTGTATATATTCCAAAATGGGAAGCGCAAGTAAATTGGCAACAAGATATTACACACCTTTTACCTTTGTTGGAAGATGAGGTTTATGTTGGCGTGTTTATAGATACTTGGACCAAGCAAGGCTATACTATTTCTGTGGATTTGAATTTTGAAGAAAGTGAGATACCTAATCACAAAAAGAAATCCCAACAGGTTATTCCTGTGTTAAACACCACGAAGTATGGTTCTGAGCAAAAATTTTACGATGCCTTTTCAAAAGAAAATTTAATTATTGATATCCCAGTTGAAGCCACTTTAAAAAACGCAAAATTATACTACATTACAACTGGTCATGGAGGTCATGCGGAAGGTGATGAGTTTACCAAAAAAGAAAATACCATTAAATTAAATGGCTCAATAATCAAACAATTTACGCCTTGGCGAGACGATTGTGCCAGTTTTAGACGATTTAATCCAACCTCTGGAGTGTGGACAGAAAAAACAACTTGGAAAGGCGAAGAGATTGAAGAACGAATTGCGTCTTCCGATTATTCTAGATCCAATTGGTGCCCTGGAAGCGACGTTAAGCCAGAAATTATAGACTTAGGAAATCTTGAAAAGGGTACTCATAATTTTGAATTTTCCATTCCAGAAGCACAAGCGATTGATGGCGATAAAATTAATTATTGGATGGTTTCTGTCTATATAGTTTATGATAATTAATATGAAAAAAGGCCTAATTTATTGTTTTGTAGTAGTGCTATTTTTTGGTTGTAAGAAAAAAAGCGATGTTCCGCAAACTACAGAAATCAATTGTAATTGGCAATTTAAATCAGTAACAGATACAGTTTGGAACGCTGCAACTGTCCCAGGAAATGTACATTCAGATTTAATAGAAAATAAATTGATTAAACATCCATTTGTTGGTAACAACGAAGAGGAATTGCAATGGATTTCTGAAACCGATTGGGAGTATAAAGCTACTTTTAAAGTAGATCAAAACACAATCAATAAAAAGCATGTTGAACTTAATTTTGAAGGCTTAGATACTTACGCTTCGGTCTATTTAAACGATAGTTTAATTCTTAAAGCAAACAATGCATTTAGAACATTTAAAGTTGATGTAAAACCTATTTTGAAAGCTGAAAACGAACTAAAGATTACTTTTGAAAACACTTCAATTCAAGAAGAAAAAGCGAAAAACAAACTAAACTATATATTACCAGAAGGAAACAGAGTGTTTACCAGAAAAGCACAATTTCAATATGGTTGGGATTGGGGACCAAAACTTAATACAAGTGGAATTTGGAAGCCAATTAAGTTAATGGCTTGGGATGATTTAAAATTAGAAGAAATATCCTTCGACCAAATAGAATTAAATGATAAAATTGCTAAATTAATTTTAGATGTTAAAGTTAGAGCAGAAGACAAGAGTGGCTTATCATATAACATCTATTTAAATAACGAATTGAACACAACTTATGGTGGTCAAAATAAATCAGAAATTATAATCCAAATTAAAAATCCAAAACGTTGGTGGCCACATAATTTAGGAGACCCTTATTTATACGATATAAAAGTTGTAGTTAAAAAAGATGAAGCTGTTTTAGATAGTGTTTTAACTAAAATAGGTTTACGTACTATTGAGCTAGTAACCGAAAAAGACAGCATTGGCGAATCTTTTTATTTTAAAGTAAACGATGTGCCTGTGTATGCAAAAGGCGCAAATTACATTCCGCAAAACAGTATGCAAAACAAAGTTACAGATGCGCATTATGAGAAGCTGTTAAATGATGTTGTAGATGCCAATATGAATATGCTACGAGTTTGGGGAGGAGGCATTTACGAAAATGATATTTTTTACAATTTATGCGATGAAAAAGGAATTTTAGTTTGGCAAGATTTTATGTTCGCTTGTGCCATGTATCCTGGAGATAAAGATTTTTTAGATAACGTAAAACTAGAGGCAGAGCAACAAGTAAAACGCTTGCAAAATCACGCATGTATGGCGCTTTGGTGTGGTAATAATGAGAGTTCTGAAGGTTGGCATCGATGGGGTTGGCAACCCAATAGGAGTGAAGAAGAGAGAGAAGAAATCTGGAATAATTATTTAAAAGTATTCGACTCTATTTTGCCTTTAGCAGTTGTGCAAAACTCTAAAACAGATTACTGGGAAAGTTCGCCAAAATATGGTCGAGGTAATCCAAAATATAAAACCGAAGGCGATGCACACGATTGGTGGATTTGGCACGATGCGTATCCTTTTGAGCATCTCGAAAACAATGTACCACGATTTATGAGCGAATTTGGTTTTCAATCCTTTCCAAGTTACGAGGTTATTAAGTATATAAACCAAAGTGATTCTATACATATTTCTTCGGAAGACTTTAAAACTCACCAAAAGCACAGCAGAGGTTTTGAGCTTATTAACGAGTATATGGAACGCGATTTCCCAGTTCCAAATACTGCGGAAGATTACGTGTATGTGAGTCAGTTATTACAAGCCTACGGAATTACAAAAGGAATAGAAGCACAACGTAGAGCAAAACCATATACTATGGGAACGCTGTATTGGCAACTTAACGATTGTTGGCCTGTTGTTTCTTGGTCTAGTATCGATTTTTTTGGTAATTGGAAGGCCTTGCATTATAAAGCTAAACGAAGTTTTGAAGATGTTTTAATCTCATCGAAAGTTGAAGATAATATTTTAAAAACCTACATCATTAATGACGATTTAGAAGGTTATGGAGGAGAATTAGCCATAAAAATCATAGACTTTAAAGGAAAAGAACTTTACACTACTGCTACAAAAATTTATGCGTCTTCAAATTCTAGCGAAATTAAAATGAACTTAATTTACAACAGCTTCAGTTTAACAAAAATGATGTTGTAATAGTAGCTGAATTTAATAAAAGAAAAAGCCTGCATTATCTTGTTAAACCGAAAGAGTTAAAGCTTTTAAAAGGAGATATTCAGCAAAAAACAATTAAAACAGAAGATGGATTTTTAATCGAATTGTCTTCAGCAGTACTTCAAAAAGATGTGTTTTTATATTCAAAAGAAAAAGGTCATTTTAGCGATAATTTTTTCGATATTTTACCAAATGAGACTAAAACTATCCATTTTAAAACCAATGGCAGTGATAGTGTTACTATTCAAATCAAAAGCATTAACAATTTAATAAGATAGTTTGTAGTTTCGTTATTTAACTTTGCAAAAAAAAATATGTTGCGTTGGATTGTTTTACTTTTATTATTAGGTCTTATAGATCTCTATGCCTTTCAGGCAGTTAGAACTATTACCAAAAACATCTGGATTTATATTGCATATTGGTTATTTAGTGCATTAGTTTTTGGTAATTTTGTGTACTACTATTCTAATTTTGTTCGTGGCGAAAGCTTTACCAATGGGCATGGTTATGCTGTCGCCTTTTTATTCACTTGGTTTTTGCCAAAAATTGTAATAATTACACTGCTTTTTGGCGAAGATGTTTTTAGAACCTTAGTTTATGCATTTAAAAAAGCTACCACAACTAATGAGGTTACTGCAGTGAGTTTTCATGGTAGGCGAGCGTTTATATCTAAATTAGCCTTAGGTCTTGCAGCTTTGCCATTTGCTTCTTTTTTATATGGTATTACTAAAGGAAAATACAATTATAAAGTCCTTAAATATTCGTTATATTTTGAAGATTTACCAGAAGCTTTCGATGGTTATAAAATCACACAAATTAGTGATATTCATTCAGGTAGTTTAGAAAGTAGAGAGGAGATAGAATATGGTGTTAGCCTAATAAACGAGCAAGAAAGTGATGCTATTTTATTTACAGGAGATATTGTAAATACCAAAGCCGAAGAGATGCAAAAATGGATTCCTGTTTTTGATAAATTAGAAGCAAAAGACGGAAAATATTCAGTGTTAGGGAATCATGATTATGGCTATTATGCTTATGGAGGAGATGTGGAGTTAAATCGAAAAAATCAAATTGAAATTGAAGCAGTACATAAAAATATTGGGTTTGATTTGCTTTTAAATGAAAACCGCCAGATTGAAAAAAACGGACAACATATAAATATTATTGGTGTAGAAAATTGGGGCGCATCTCGTCATTTTCCTAAACGAGGAAGCCTTGTTGAAGCTACAAAAGGTATAGATAATAATGCCTTTAATATTTTATTATCTCACGACCCATCGCACTTCGATTTTAAAAAAATGGAATTAAATAATACCGATATCAATAATCATGATATTGTAATTGATGAGACCAACGTTATTAATTTTGAAAAGCACATCCATTTAACTTTAGCAGGACATACACATGGAATGCAATTTGGAATAGAAATTCCTTATTTTAATTTTAAATGGAGTCCTGTAAAATACAGATATCCAAAATGGGCAGGATTATATAAGGAAGCAGGTAAATTTTTACATGTAAATAGAGGTTTTGGGTATTTAGCATTTCCTGGTCGTATAGGTATTTGGCCAGAAATTACAGTTATAGAGCTTAAACGAGGTACAGGAAATGCTTAATAATTATAAAATACTACTTTTAATAAGATATTTTGTATTTTTAGTTATGTCGAACAGTGTAAAACAAATCGTTTCATCAAAATTGATAAAAATTGTGTAGGTTTGTACTAATAGCCTTTAATTAATACTTAGGATATGTCAAAATTTGGAGAGCTTATAGATATTAACATTCCTGTTCTGTTAGAGTTTTTTACAGAGTGGAATGAGCAATCAACAGCTATGCATGCCGTTTTAAGAGATGTTGCTGCTGCGCTTGGAGATAAAGCTAAAGTCATTAAAATTGATGTAGATAAAAACAAAGAGCTTGCAGAAGCGCTTAGAGTTAAAGGTTTACCCACTTTAATTATCTACAAAAATGGTGAAATGAAATGGCGCCAAAGTGGTGAGCAAGATGCCAATACACTAATTGGTCTCATCCAAGAATACGTTTAAAAACGCTTTTAACTCCCTATTGCTTTAAACGCATACCCTTTTTTACTAAAATAGTCTAACACTTTGGGCAAAGCATATTGCATGTTTTTAGAAGCCTTTACACTATCATGAAATACTACAATATTTCCTGCTGTAGTTTTAGAAGTTATATTTTTTAAACATTGTGCAGGCGTAACCTTATCATCCCAATCAAATGCCACGCAAGTCCACATCATAATTTTATAGCCTAAAGCTCTAAGTTTTTTTCCTTGTTTAGGAGTTATTTGTCCATAAGGAGGTCTAAATAATTTTTGTTTAGAATTTTTATTGAAGTCCTTAATTTGAAGGTTAATAACACTTTGAGCTTTTTCTGTGTTTTTTATGTAAGTCTCTGTTGAGGTTTTCCAGCCTCTTAAATGGTTTTGAGTATGGTTGCCAATACTATGGCCATTTTTTAAAATAGAGTTAAAAATTTCAGGATGTTTAATTACATTTTCTCCAATACAAAAAAAGGTTGCTTTAGCATTATAATGATCTAAGGTTTTTAAAGTCCATTCTGTAATTTCAGGAGTTGGACCATCATCAAAAGTTAAGTAAATCACTTTTTCTTTTAAAGAAAATTCCCAAACATAGCTTGGGAATAATTTCTTTATAATTAATGGTATTTTAACAATATTAAAAATCATTAGTCTTCTAGAGAATCTTCTTCAATTTGGTTGTTATTATTAGACTGTAAGTCTATATCTGGTTTAGTTTCCTCGTCCTCTCCAGCTCCAAAATGCTTAAACTTTTTTAAATAGTCATTAAAAGTTTGCGACTCAGATCTGCCAAAAGTTTCATCATATTCAATTAAAACATCTATTAAGCTTTTGTAACGTTCAATATCTGTTATTATGTCTGAGAAATATGTTTTTTGATTCTCGTAAGACAATTCACTATAATAGCTTAAATTTTCTTGGTATTTAATAGAGACGTCTTTAAATAATTGTCTTGCTTTATCTTTAGCATTAACTTCGTAATATGCACTTATGTATGGCTCTAGTAAGGTGTAATAGCCATAATTATTTACTGGCATATTTTCCATAGCTATATCTGCAATTTCTTCAGCTTTATCTAACTTATCTTCATTAATTAATTGCTCAATTAAACGAGCTAAATTACCTCTATAGGTTATTGAGTTTTTACGTGTTTCAGGATCATGGTAGATGTTGTTACTTCCACTATTTCCCCAATTCCAATTAACTACTTTATCATACATTAAATCGCTATCTACGCGTCCCATATCAAATGGGTTTGCTCTATCTACTGGTGTTTTAATTGGCACTAATTTATAAACCATTCCATCTAGTTGTAAGTAGTCCTTCATCCAAATATAATCGTCGTTACCAAATGCGCCACCTGTAAAATAAATTGGTCGTTCCCAATCATTAGTTGCCACAATGTCTAGCATTAATAATCTATTTTTATAAATAGCATTATCAGTAATTCTTATATTTAAACTATCTGCAATTCTGGATTCGTCTTTTGGTTTAACAATGCCATTTGCTAATACTTTTTGTTTATTTACAGGAATGCTAACATTCTCCACAGGAAAATAATTAGAGTTTATTAATTGCGCAGGATAATCGTTTGGATTATCACCTTGTTGTTGTAAAATAAACTTAAATTTTGTTTTAGGATTATCACTTGTAATAAAATCCATAAACGCTTTAATATCCATAGTATCTTTAGAGATTTCACGTTTCATTATGTAATCTCGTGTGCCATGTTTGTATTGGTCGTGTACTAATTTAGAAGGTATTGGATCACTCTCGTAAGCTTTACGTTTCATTTGGTCTATATACCAGTCTGTTTGAAATAAACTAGTGTTAACCACACGCACATCTGTACGATAGCCTTCGATTTCTTGTGCATACCAAAGTGCAAAAGTATCGTTATCTCCAATGGAAAATAATATGCCATTTTCTGCACAAGAATCTAAATACTTTTTAGCCATTGATCTTGCAGTATATTTACCAGATCTATCATGATCGTCCCAATTGTTTGCAATTAAAATTCCTGGCACTAATAATAAACTTATAACTGTAATTGCAGGAGCTAGAAATGAAGCAGTAGTGTAGCGCTTTACAAAATCGTAAATAGCATAAACACCAAAACCAATCCATAAAGCAAAAACATAAAAGGATCCTACTACAGAGTAATCACGCTCTCTAGGCTCAAAAGGTCTTACGTTGGTATATACTTGTATAGCTAGTCCTGTAAAGAGGAAGAATACTAACATTACCCAAAACAGTTTTTTGTCTTTATTAAAAAGGAAGAACAAACCAATTAAACCAAAAATTAGAGGTAAAAAGTAATAGGTATTTCTTGCCTTGTTATTTTCTACATCACTTGCTAAATTATCTTGTGAGAGTCCTAAATGCCATTCGTCTATAGGTTTAATTCCGCTAATCCAATTTCCATGATTATCGTAGCGTCCTTGAATATCGTCTTGTCTTCCAGAGAAATTCCACATAAAATAACGCCAATACATGTATCCTAATTGGTACTCTAACATATAAGCTACATTTTTTCCTAACGAAGGTTTTTCAACATCAATATATTGACTAAACTGTTTTAAAAAGTCATTATAATCTTCATAATCTACATTGCCTTGTGCCACATCGTTTTTAAAATCTGTAATTGCAGCTCTTAACCTGTTTTCCAATTGGTATTCTGGTTTAAGATTAAAATCTAAATAACCAGTAAAAATCATATAATTTTCGGCATTTTCTCCACTCCACATTCTAGGTAAAAAAGAGGCGTGTTTAGAGTTATAATTTTGCTTTGCTTTTTTATATTCGTTAACAATTACGTATTTGCCTTTTTGTAAATCTTTTTCATATTTAGGTTTATCATCTACATAAGGTTCATTTTCATCTAAACCAGAATATTGATCTGTAAATTGAGGACCATAAAACAAGTGTGTTTCAGGATACTGTTCTAAATTATAATATGCTAAAAGTTCTCTTGCACTAGAAGGGTTATTTTCATTAATTACTACGTTTGCGTTTGCTCGAATAGGCAACATAGTCCAAGAAGAGAATCCAATAATAACAAAAGTTAAACATAAAATACCTGTGTTTAAATGCGTGTAACCTTTATCTCGTGTATATTTTAAACCAAAATAAATAGCAGCAATTAATAGAATTGCAGCGATTATTGAGCCAGAATTAAAAGGAAGTCCAACACTATTCACAAAGAAAATTTCTAATACACTAAAAAACCTAAGAATGTTTGGTGCTAATAATTTAAACACAAATAGTAGTACTGCAACAGAAACTATGTTTGCAATAATGAAGTTTTTTATAGTAACTTCTTTATAGTTTTTAAAATAATATATTAATCCAATTGCAGGAATTGTTAATAATCCCATAAAGTGTACTCCAAACGATAAACCAATTATAAAGGCAATTAAAATTAACCATTTGTTCCCTCTTGGTTTGTCCATATCCTGTTCCCAACGCAATCCTAACCAAAATAAAATAGACATAATTAATGTTGCCATTGCGTAAACTTCGGTTTCTACAGCATTAAACCAAAAAGAATCTGTAAAAGCAAAAGCTAAGCTACCAACAAAAGCACTACCTAAAATAGCAATGTAATTTTGCTTAGATAAAATTGTGTTTTCTGAAGCGTTAGTAGTAAATAAAGCAATCTTTTTTAAAAGTAACGAGATAGTCCAAAACATAAAAAGTATAGTAAAAGCACTGCAAACAGCACTAACCATATTCATCATCCAGCCAATAGACTCATTGTCTCCAAAAGTAAATGTAGAAAAGAAAGCACCAACCATTTGAAAAAATGGAGCTCCAGGCGGATGACCAACTTGAAGTTTAGAAGAGGTTAAAATATATTCGCCAGCATCCCAATAACTCACAGTTGGTTCCACAGTAAGTGTATATACTATAAGAGCTATAAGAAAGGCAAACCAACCTAAAATGGTATTCCATTTTTTAAAGTTGAAGTGTATCATGTAATTTATGTTTATTTGCTTCGGCGAATTTAATAATAAATATGTAACTGTTAAGGTTTTTAAGTTAACGTTAAGGAATTTGTATTATTTTATTAAAAAAATGTTTGTGCAAATAAATAATTGTATTAAATTTGCCACCTCATTACACGAATGGCCTATGGTGTAACTGGCAACACGTCGGTTTTTGGTACCGAAGAGTCTAGGTTCGATCCCTAGTGGGCCAACTCACAACTAAAATCCCAATCATTTTTGATTGGGATTTTTTATTTTTAATTATATTTTAAAGGTAATTACAGGCCGTTTTGCATGATTTACCAAGTCTTCACTAATGCTTCCGTTAAAAAAGTGAGCAATTCCTTGTCTTCCGTGTGTACTAATCCCAATTAAATCGGCATCGATAATATGCGAAAAATTAAGAATTCCTTTTTCAACAGTTTCATCATTATAGATGTTCATGGTGTAGTTTTTAAAGGGAATACCTTCAATAAAATCTAACATTCTGGCATTAGATGTTGCAGAAGTTGTAAAATTTCCAACCGTGTTTACCATTAACAAATGTATTTTAGCATTAAAGGCTTCAGCTAATTTTACAGCTTGTTTGTAGGTTTCTTTATTATCATTTTTAAAATCCGATGCAAATACAAAATGTTCAACATTAAAATCGTCATGATCATTTTTAATAACCAGAACAGGAACATCAGCTTGACGTACAATTTTTTCAGCATTAGACCCAATAAACATTTCTTTTAATCCATCTGCACCATGAGATCCCATAATTATTAAGTCTGTGTTATTATCTTTAGAAGCTTCTATAATTCCTGTAGCAACATCATGAAATTCTACAGTTTCAATTATGTTTAACCCATTTAAAAACTCTTTTGCAAGCAACTCTTCAAACTGTTTGTGCGCTAATTTCATAAAATACATTGCCTCAGGTAAATCTGCACTACCACCAAGGATATCAGATTGTTGAACAGGTAAACCTAACATGTGTAAAAGGTGAATTTCGCAATCATGTCGTTTAGCAATATTAGCAGCAACTTTTAATGCCTGTTCTGCTTCTTTAGAAAAATCGGTAGGAACTAAAATTTTTTTCATAGGTGTGGATGGTTTGTAGTTAGTCTTTCCTATAAATTTAAGAATAAAATTTGACATTTTAATACTTGGGTAAATCAATAAAAAAATTGTACATTTGCATCGTTGAAAGAAAAAAGAAAAGCGAGGGGACGGAAAGTCCCCTCTTTTTATACTAAAAAATGTTTAAAGAAACCGTTAAAGATTTACTAGAAAATGGATTAGCAGAACGACCAGATTTGTTTTTAATCGACTTTTCTATAAATGGAGAAAATAAAATCGAAGTTATTATCGATGGCGATAATGGTGTAACTGTACAAGATTGTATTTTTATTAGCAGAGCAATTGAGCATAATTTAGATAGAGAGGAAATAGATTTTTCTTTAGATGTTGCATCTGTAGGCGCAACAGCACCTTTAAAAAATGCTAGACAATATAAAAAAAATGTTGGCAGAACCATTGAAGTGAAAACTGCAGACCAAACCATTGAAGCAAAACTAGTTGATGCAACAGATAGTGGGATTGAGTTACAATGGAAAGCAAGAGAACCTAAGCCAGTAGGTAAAGGTAAAGTGACGGTAAGTAAGGAAGCTACAATAGAATACAATAATATAATAGAAGCGAAAGTTATCATAAAATTTTAATTCACATAGAGTTATGGAAAATATAGCGTTAATTGAATCGTTCTCAGAGTTTAAAGACGATAAGTTAATTGACCGAGTTACATTAATGGCAATTTTAGAAGATGTTTTTAGAAATGCACTTAAGAAAAAATTTGGAGACGATGACAATTTTGATATTATCATAAACCCAGATAAAGGCGATTTAGAGATCTGGAGAAATAGAATAGTTGTTGCAGATGGAGAAGTAGAAGAACCAAATCAAGAAATATCATTAAGCGAAGCACGTAAAATAGAACCTGATTTCGAAGTTGGAGAAGATGTGTCTGAAGAAGTTAAATTAATAAACCTTGGTCGTCGTGCTATTTTAGCATTACGTCAAAACTTAATTTCTAAAATCCACGAACACGATAATACCAATATCTACAAGCAATTTAAAGATTTAGTTGGAGATATTTATACTGCAGAAGTGCACCATATACGTCACAGAGCAGTAATTTTGTTAGATGACGAAGGCAACGAAATTATTTTACCAAAAGATAAACAAATACCATCAGACTTTTTTAGAAAAGGAGATAACGTAAAAGGAATAATTGATAGCGTAGAGCTAAAAGGAAATAAGCCATCAATAGTAATGTCTCGTACATCACCTAAGTTTTTAGAAAAGCTGTTTGAACAAGAAATACCAGAGGTTTTTGACGGTTTAATTACCATTAAAAACGTAGTGCGTATTCCAGGAGAAAAAGCAAAAGTAGCTGTAGATTCTTATGATGACAGAATAGATCCTGTAGGAGCATGTGTAGGGATGAAAGGATCTCGTATTCATGGAATAGTACGTGAATTAGGAAATGAAAATATTGATGTAATAAACTACACCAATAATTTAAACTTATACATAACAAGAGCATTAAGTCCAGCTCGTGTAACATCAATAAAAATTGATGAAGAAAATAAACGTGCAGAAGCAATACTTAAACCAGAAGAGGTAAGTAAAGCCATTGGTCGTGGAGGACACAATATACGTCTAGCAGGTCAATTAACTGGCTACGAGATAGATGTGTTTAGAGAAGGCGCAGAAGAAGATGTAGAATTAAGCGAATTCTCAGACGAAATAGAAGCATGGGTTATTAAAGAGTTTAGTAAAGCTGGTTTAGACACCGCAAAAAGTGTTTTAGAGCAAGATGTGGACGATTTAGTAAAACGAACAGATTTAGAAGAAGAAACAATTTTAGATGTTATTAGAATTCTAAAAGAAGAATTTGAAGATTAACATATATTTGGTATATTAAAGGTTAAAGGCAATTTATGGCTGAAACAATTAGATTAAATAAAGTACTACGTGAGCTTAATATCTCTCTAGATCGTGCTGTGGAATATTTAGATTCCAAAGGCATCGAAATAGAGAAGCGTCCTACTACAAAAATTTCTCAAGAAACTTATAATGTCTTATCAGATGAGTTTCAAACAGATGCAAACAAAAAAGTTGCATCTTTAGAAGTTAGTGAGGCAAAACTTAAAGAAAAAGAAGCACTACGTGAGCAACGCGAAAAAGAATTAGAAGCGCAGCAAGAAAAAGAAGCTAAAAAAGCAGCAGCAGTTGAAGCAGCCGAAAAAGAAAAGGTTGTTAAAGCCTCAGCTACATTATCTGGACCAAAAAAAGTAGGAAAAATTGATTTAGATCCTAAGAAAAAAGAGGTTAAAACAGAAAAAGTAGAGAAAAAAGAGCCTGTTGAAGCTAAAAAAGAAGCGCCTAAAAAAGAAGCTTCAAAACCAAAGGAAGAGAAAGCTAAGCCTGCCGAAACAGTAAAAGAAACTAAAAAACCTGTAAAGAAAGAAGAAAAAGCCGAAGAGGTTGCTCAAGAAGAAGAAACAGGAGGCGTAGTAGAAACGCAATACAAAAAACTTTCGGGTCCAAAAATCGCTGGAGATAAAATTGATTTAACCCAATTTAAAAAACCAAAGAAAAAGAAGCCAGAAAGCAAAGACTCTAAAACGTCAGACGCTAATAAGAAAAAGCGTCGTCGTATTTCTAAGCCAGGTAAACCAGGATCAAACAATACAGGATCAAATAACAATAGGTCTAGAGACAATAGAAAAGGAGGAGGACGCAGACCAAATGTTGTTAAAGAAGAGCCAAGTGAAGAAGATGTTAAAAAACAAGTAAGAGAAACGCTAGAGAAACTACAAGGTAAATCTAGCAAAGGAAAAGGCGCAAAATACAGAAGAGATAAAAGAGATCAACATAGAGAGCAGTCTGAAATCGATGAGCAAATCGAAGCAGCAGAAAGCAAAACATTAAAAGTAACAGAGTTTGTGACCGCAAATGAAGTTGCTACAATGATGGACGTTTCTGTAACTCAAATTATTTCGGCTTGTATGTCCTTAGGAATGATGGTAACAATGAATCAGCGTTTAGATGCCGAAACGTTATCCATAGTTGCAGAGGAATTTGGTTACCAAGTAGAATTTGTAACTGCAGATATAGAAGAATCTATAGAAGAAGTAGAAGATAAACCAGAAGATTTAAAACCACGTGCGCCAATTGTAACAGTAATGGGACACGTAGATCATGGTAAAACCTCTTTATTAGATTACATACGAAAAGAAAACGTAATAGCAGGAGAGTCAGGAGGTATTACACAGCACATTGGTGCCTATGGAGTACAGCTAGATAATGGTCAAAAAATTGCAATTTTAGATACACCTGGTCACGAAGCCTTTACAGCTATGCGTGCTCGTGGTGCTCAAGTTACAGATATTGCAATTATTGTAGCAGCAGCAGACGATGATATAATGCCACAAACTAAAGAAGCTATTTCGCATGCGCAAGCAGCAGGAGTGCCTATTGTTTTTGCAATAAATAAAATAGATAAACCAGATGCTAATCCAGAAAAGATTAAAGAAGGTTTAGCACAAATGAATTTGCTAGTTGAAGATTGGGGCGGAAAAATTCAATCTCACGATATTTCAGCAAAAGTTGGAACAGGTGTCAAAGAATTACTAGAAAAAGTATTACTTGAAGCCGAATTACTGGAACTAAAAGCCAATCCAAATAAACGAGCAAACGGAACTGTAGTCGAAGCCTTTTTAGATAAAGGACGTGGTTACGTATCTACTATATTAGTACAAGCAGGAACTCTTAAAGTAGGAGACTACGTGCTTGCAGGTAAAAATAGTGGTAAAATTAAAGCCATGCACGATGAGCGTGGAAACGATGTAGAAGAAGCAGGACCATCAACTCCAGTATCTATACTAGGTTTAGATGGCGCACCACAAGCAGGTGATAAGTTTAATGTCTTTGACGATGAACGCGAAGCAAAACAAATTGCTACAAAACGTACACAGTTACAACGTGAGCAATCGGTAAGAACACAACGTCATATTACGTTAGATGAAATTGGACGTCGTATTGCACTTGGAGACTTCCAAGAATTAAATATTATTCTTAAAGGTGATGTGGATGGATCTGTAGAGGCTTTAACAGATTCTTTCCAGAAATTATCTACCGAAGCTATACATGTAAATATTATACATAAAGGTGTTGGTGCCATTACAGAAAGTGATGTGTTATTAGCCTCAGCTTCAGATGCCATTATCATAGGATTTAATGTACGACCAGTAGGAAATGCAAGAATGGTTGCAGATAAAGAAGAAATCGATATCAGAACCTATTCTATTATCTACGATGCCATTAACGATCTTAAAGATGCAATGGAAGGGATGTTATCTCCAGAAGTTAAAGAAGAAGTTCTGGGTACTGCAGAGATTAGAGAAATCTTTAAAGTATCTAAAATTGGAACTATTGCTGGTTGTATGGTAACTAACGGAAAAATTACCAGAAATGCAGGCATACGCTTAATTAGAGAAGGTGTTGTGGTTTACACAGGTGAATTACTATCGCTTAAACGTTTTAAAGACGATGCTAAAGAAGTCACTAAAGGTTACGATTGTGGTATGCAAATTAAAAACTATAACGACATAAAAGAAGGCGATGTAATAGAAGCCTTCCATGAAGTAGAAGTTAAAAAGAAACTGAAGTAAAATTCAATTTTTTATAAAGTATTTAAAAGCACAAACCATAAAGTTTGTGCTTTTTTACTGTTATATTTTTAGCTCTTTTACTGTAAAAAAACATAAAAGTTCAATATAAATTTAGAAGATTATTTGTCGATTTTATTAAATAGAGAACACAAAAAAACCGTTTTCAAATAAATGAAAACGGTTTTTTAATTTATAGTTTCTCACTTCTCTAATCTTTCTCTTTTTTCGGTTTAAAAATAAAAGCATGAGGAAATTTCTTTTTAATTTTAACCAAAGCACGATCGGCTTCTAAACGAGTTCTAAAATTGCCAACCCAAACTTTATAATTTGGCGTTTCGTAAACAATAGTAGAACTCCAATTGCTATAAGAATTTAAATACCTTGATCTGGCAGACTCCACCTTAGAGCGATTACCATATTCTATTTGTATTTTATAACGGTCGCCAGACTTGTCTGATGCATCAATTTCTTTCTTTAAAGTCAGTAATTCGTCAATTTTTTGATCCTGATTTACTGTAAGTTGTCCTTGTTGTGCAAAACTTAAGGTAGAGACGGTTATTGCTAAAAGCAATAAAAAAGCTAATTTATTAAATTGTAATCTATTCATTTTAAATACTATTTAGTGCAAATGTATATCTTATTAACTAAAATTAGTGCAATTTTATTATTTAGAATTTCTCTAAATTAGCAATTAACACTTCTTTTAGATTTCTAAAATCGACTTTAAGTATTACTTTTGCGTAAGATTTTATAACTGTATTTTTTTCTCTGATTTAAATGAAAAAATCGTACCAAAGTTTAGAAGATAACTCAACTAATAATATGAAACAGGTGATTCACCGTAAATTAAGTACTGCTTTTCTACGCATTTGCTTAGTTATTTTAATAGGATTCTCTACATCACTTTCGGCTCAAGAAGGCGATCCAGTTGCTGGAAAAGCATTGTTTAATACTAATTGTGCTGCTTGCCATAAATTAGATAAAAAAATGACAGGTCCTGCTTTGCGTAATGTGGAAGCACGTTTAGCGGAAGAAGAAGGCTTAGATCGTGAGTGGATGTACAAGTGGATAAAAAACAGTGCAGGTATGGTAGCTGCTGGCGATCCTTACTCTGTAAAAATTTATGAGGAGTATAATGGCGCAGCCATGACAGCTTTTCCGCAATTATCTAACACAGATATAGATAATATATTAGCTTATACTGCACAAGAAAAAGCACCTGCTCCAACTGGTGTTCCTGGAGTAGTTCCAACTACTACAACTCAAGAGAGTGGTATTTCAAATAAAATTTTATTAGGCGCATTAGTGCTTCTTTTTGGTTTACTAGCAGCTGGTCTGTTTTTAGTAAATAAAACGTTACGTCGTTTTGCAGATGCAAAAAGGATTGAAGTAGATGCAGAGTCTAAAAGAATACCATTGTGGAAAGCATTTGTACAAAATCAATTTTTAGTACTTGTAACTTCAATATTCTTTTTATTGGCAGCGGCTTATTTCGCTTATGGTTACTTTATGCAAGTTGGTGTAGATCAAGGTTATCAGCCAATACAACCAATTCATTATTCCCATAAAATACACGCAGGAGATAATGGGATTGACTGTAAATATTGTCACTCTTCTGCAAGAGTAAGTAAGCATTCAGGAATTCCATCATTAAACGTATGTATGAACTGTCATAAATCTATTTCGGAAGTTGCTGAAACTACTGCAACTCCAGAATACAGTAAAGAATTTTATGATGGTGAGATTAAAAAACTTTATGCAGCTGTTGGTTGGGATGATGCTGAGCAAAAATACACAGGAGAAACACAACCAGTAAAATGGGTTCGTATTCATAATTTACCAGATTTTGCTTACTTTAATCACTCGCAACACGTTGTTGTTGGAGGTATTGAGTGCCAGACTTGTCATGGTCCTGTAGAAGAAATGGAAATTATGTATCAATATTCTCCATTAACAATGGGATGGTGTATTAACTGTCACAGAGAAACAAATGTTAAAGTAAAAGATAATGCTTATTATACTAAAATCCACGAGCAACTCTCTAAAAAATATGGAGTAGAAAAGCTTACAGTAGCTCAAATGGGTGGATTAGAATGTGGTAAGTGTCATTACTAAAACAAGAATTGATATTGCCATTTAATGGTAATCTCAAAACTAAAAAAAAACACGCTAAACGCTTTATGAGTGTTTTAGGAAGTGGGAATAAAAAATTAATAAGAAGTAATTCAATTATATAATATGTCATCAAACAAGAAATACTGGAAAAGTGTTGAGGAGCTAAAAGATAGCTCTATTGTTGAGACGCTAAAACAAAACGAGTTTGTAAACGAAATCCCTACAGATGAGTTCTTAGGTAATAAGGAAGCATTGTCTGGATCTTCGACTACACGTCGTGATTTCTTAAAATATGTTGGTTTTAGTACAGCTGCTGCATCTTTAGCTGCTTGCGAAGGACCAGTCATTAAGTCAATACCTTATGTAGTACAGCCAGATCGTATTATTCCTGGTGTTGCAAATTACTATGCAACTACAATTGCTAATGGTTTTGATTTTGCAAGTGTTTTAGTTAAAACTCGCGAAGGTCGTCCAATTAAAATTGAAAATAATAGTATGGCTTCAACAGGAGCTAATGCTAGAGTTAATGCTTCGGTTTTAGATTTGTACGATAGTTTAAGAGTACAAGGTCCAATGAAAAATGGCGAAGCTATTTCTTGGAGTACTTTTGATGCTGAAATAAGTAAATCACTAACAGATGTAAACAATTCAGGAAAGCAAATAGCTGTTTTAACGCAAACGTATGCTAGTCCAACAACATCTAAGTTAATTGCTGAGTTTTCAGAAAAATTTGGTAACGTAAAACATGTAGTGTATGATGCTGTTTCAGAATCTGCTGCTTTAGATGCTTACCAAGCTAAGTATGGTGAACGTGCTTTGGCAAACTACGATTTTTCTAAGGCAATGACAGTGGTTTCTGTTGGTGCAGATTTCTTAGGCGATTGGCAAGGAGGAGGTTTTGATTCTGGTTATGCAAAAAATAGAGTTCCGAAAAACGGAAAAATGTCTCGCCATATTCAATTTGAATCAAACATGTCTTTATCTGGAGCAAGTGCAGATAAGCGAGTGCCTTTGACACCAAATGAGCAAAAATTAGTTTTAGCTAAATTACATGGTTATATCGTTGGAGGTAGCTCTTCAGGAAATTTATCAGACCGTTTAAACGAAATTGTTAAGCAAACAGTTATAGAACTTAAAGCTGCCGGAAATAAAGCAGTTGTAGTTTCTGGTATTAATGATGTAAATGCACAGACAGTAGTTTTAGAAATAAATGAAGCTTTAAAAAGTGCTGCGTTCGATACTCAATCGCCAATAAAAACAAGACAAGGTAACGATAAAGCTGTAATGGCTTTAATTAACGACATGAAAGCAGGTAAGGTTGGAGCCATTTTAATGAGTGGTGTTAATCCATTATATACTTTACCAAATGCAAGTGATTTTGCTGAAGGGTTAAAGAAAACAGAAGTATCTGTGTCTTTTTCTATGAAAGCAGATGAAACAGCAGAAGCTTCTCAATATATAGCTGCAACACCTCATTACTTAGAGTCTTGGGGCGATGTTGAGCTTAAAAAAGGACATTTTGCTTTAATGCAACCAACAATTCGTCCTTTATTTGATACAAGACAATTTCAAGACTGTTTATTAAAATGGACAGGAAATACTAATTCGTATAACGATTATATAAAAGAAGTTTGGAACACTTCAATTTTAGGAGGTGCTTCATTTAACCAAGCGTTACACGATGGTATATTTGTAGGTAATACTTCAGTTACAACAGAAACTCCTTCACAAGAAGAAGAATCAATTTCTGAAACACCTTCAAGTAATGCGGCAAGTGCATTAGCGAGTAGTGCAACTGCAACAGGAATGGCTTTAACCTTATATTCTAAAACAGGAATGGGTGATGGTCAACAAGCAAATAACCCTTGGTTGCAAGAATTTCCAGATCCAATTACTAGAACATCTTGGGACAATTACCTAACGGTTTCTAAAGCAGATGCCGAGACCTTAGAGTTAGTTAATGAATACGAAGCTACAGGTGCTCTAAATGGTAGTTATGCAGATGTTACAGTTAATGGAACAACTATAACTGTGCCTGTGATTGTTCAACCAGGCCAAGCAAAAGGCACTGTTGGATTAGCCTTTGGTTATGGAAGAACTGCTGGTTTAAAAGATGAAATGAAAACTGGTGTTAATGCTTATAAATTATACCAGAACTTTAACAATACGCAAGATGTAGTTGTTAAAAAAGCAACTGGAATGCATGAGTTTGCTTGTGTACAGTTGCAAAATACTTTAATGGGTCGTGGAGATATCCTTAGAGAAACTACACTCGAAATATTTAATACGAAGGATAAAGAGCATTGGAACGCAATTCCAGTAGTATCTTTAAATCATAAAGAAACACCTGTAACAGACCCTAGAGTTGATTTATGGGATGAATTTGATCGTTCAATTGGACATCATTTCAACCTATCTATAGATTTAAATGCTTGTACAGGATGTGGAGCATGTGTAATTGCATGTCATGCAGAAAATAACGTGCCAGTTGTAGGTAAAGAAGAAATACGTAGAAGTCGCGATATGCACTGGTTACGTATAGATAGATATTACTCTTCAGAAGATACTTTTGCTCAAGATGACAAAAAGAAAGAAGATTTTTCTGGACTTTGGGGCGATAATGGATCTTTAGGAGGATTTGGCGAGTTAGAAGATCCTGCGGAAAATCCACAAGTATCATTCCAACCTGTAATGTGCCAGCATTGTAATCATGCACCTTGTGAAACAGTTTGTCCTGTAGCTGCAACAGCTCATGGACGTCAAGGTCAAAACCACATGGCATATAACCGTTGTGTTGGTACTCGTTATTGTGCTAATAACTGTCCTTACAAAGTGCGTCGTTTTAACTGGTTCTTATATGCAGAAAACGATGAGTTTGACTACCACATGAATAATGATTTAGGACGTATGGTTTTAAATCCAGATGTGGTTGTACGTTCTCGTGGAGTTATGGAAAAATGTTCTATGTGTATTCAAAAAACACAAAAAACAATTCTTGATGCAAAACGCGACGGAAGAGAAATTAAAGATGGTGAATTCCAAACCGCTTGTTCTGCTGCTTGTAGCAATGGAGCGATGGTGTTTGGAGACATCAACGATAAAGATAGTAAAGTTGCAAAACTTTTAGAAGATGATCGTATGTATCACTTATTAGAGTATGTAGGGACTAAACCTAATGTTCAGTACCATACTAAAGTGAGAAATACGAAAGCATAAATAGATTAATTAAGTAATAATTATAGACAAATTATGGCGTCTCATTACGAAGCACCTATTAGAAGACCTTTAGTTACCGGAGAAAAGTCGTACCACGATGTTACTGTGGATATCGCTGCTCCAGTAGAAGGTAAAGCAAACAAACAATGGTGGATTGTATTCTCTATTGCACTTATCGCTTTCCTTTGGGGAATTGGTTGTATTATTTATACAGTATCAACAGGTATTGGAACTTGGGGTTTAAACAGAACCGTAAACTGGGCTTGGGATATTACTAACTTCGTTTGGTGGGTTGGTATTGGTCATGCAGGAACACTAATCTCTGCAGTACTTTTACTTTTCCGTCAAAAATGGAGAATGGCAATTAACCGTTCTGCAGAAGCAATGACTATTTTCTCTGTTGTACAAGCAGGTTTATTTCCAATAATCCACATGGGAAGACCTTGGTTAGCCTATTGGGTATTACCTATTCCTAACCAATTTGGTTCGCTATGGGTAAATTTTAACTCTCCTTTACTTTGGGATGTATTTGCAATTTCTACTTATTTATCTGTGTCATTAGTATTCTGGTGGACAGGTTTATTACCAGATTTTGCTATGCTTAGAGATAGAGCTATTAAGCCTTTTCAAAAGAAAATATATAGTTTATTAAGTTTCGGTTGGACTGGTAGAGCTAAAGATTGGCAACGTTTTGAAGAAGTATCTTTAGTGCTTGCAGGTTTAGCAACACCACTTGTACTTTCTGTACATACTATTGTATCATTTGATTTCGCAACATCTGTAATACCAGGATGGCATACCACTATTTTTCCTCCTTATTTTGTTGCAGGAGCAATTTTCTCTGGATTTGCAATGGTAAACACTCTACTTATTATTATGAGAAAAGTGTGTAGTCTTGAAGATTATATTACAGTACAGCACATTGAGTTAATGAACATTGTAATTATGATTACAGGTTCTATAGTTGGTGTAGCTTATATTACAGAGTTATTCGTAGCTTGGTATTCTGGAGTTGAATATGAGCAATACGCATTTTTAAATCGAGCAACAGGACCTTATGCTTGGGCATACTGGGCCATGATGTCTTGTAATGTGTTCTCACCACAATTTATGTGGTTTAAAAAATTACGTACCAGCATAATGTTTTCATTCTTTATTTCTATTGTAGTAAATATAGGAATGTGGTTTGAGCGTTTTGTAATTATTGTAACATCATTGCATAGAGATTATTTACCATCGTCATGGACTATGTTCTCACCTACATTTGTAGATATTGGAATATTTATTGGTACAATTGGTTTCTTCTTTGTGTTATTCTTACTATACTCAAGGACCTTCCCTGTAATAGCACAAGCTGAAGTTAAAACAATTTTAAAATCATCTGGAGATAAGTATAAGGCAATTAGAGATTCTGGTAAAAGTTTAATGGGAACAGGCTCTGATGAAAGAACATCAGTAACTAAATTGCCAAAAGAAACCACATTAACACCTACTTTCGCTAAAGAGAATACTAAAGTAAGTAATCTATTAGAAGGTATTGGTATCTTTGATCCTGCGACTCAAACTGCAGACGATTTAAAGAAAATTAATGGTATTGGACCAAAAATGGAAGAAACTTTAAATAGTATTGGAATCTTTACATTTGCTCAGGTTAGTAAAATGACAAATAGAGAATATACCTTGTTAGATGAAATTACAGGTTCATTCCCAGGAAGAGCTGAACGTGATGATTGGTCAGGACAAGCTAAAAAATTAATAAACTAAAAGTAGCATATGGAAACTTCAAAAGTAATTCACGCTATTTATAATGACGACGATGTGTTAATGGCTGCTGTTAAAAAGGTAAAGTCAGAAAAATATCATATCGAAGAAATATATACGCCTTTTCCTGTACATGGATTAGACAAAGCAATGGGTTTAGCACCAACCCGAATAGCAATTGCATCATTTATTTATGGATGTATAGGTTTAGCAGTAGCAACAGTTATGATGAATTATATCATGATTGAAGATTGGCCTCAAAACATTGGAGGAAAGCCAAGTTTTAGCTATTTAGAAAATATGCCAGCCTTTGTTCCTATTATGTTTGAGTTAACAGTGTTTTTTGCAGCACATTTAATGGTAATTACATTTTATTTGCGTAGTAGAATGTGGCCATTTAAAAAAGCTGAAAACCCTGATCCAAGAACAACAGATGATCACTTTTTAATGGAAATCCCTGTTCATGGTGATGAAGAAGAACTACACAAGTTATTATCAGAAACTGGTGCAGTAGAAATTAATTTAGTAGATAAAGAAGCGCATTAATTGAGTAATATGAAGAGCTTAGTAAAAATATCAGTAATAGCACTAGTTTTAGTTGTTTTTGCATCTTGTCAAAAACAATCCAGACCTAACTATCAATTCATGCCTAATATGTATGAGCCTGTGCCTTACGAAACCTATCAAGAGTCTGATGCTTTTGCAAATGGAATAGAAGCACAATTACCAGCAGAAGGATCAATCTCTAGAGGCTATGTACCTTTTGAAATAGACAACAATAATGATGGTTATTTATTAGCCAAAGAAACATTAAAGTCTCCGTTAGACTCTGTACAAGTAGATTATGAAGTTGGTGGACCACTATATCAAATATATTGTGCAATTTGTCATGGAAATAAAGGCGATGGAAAAGGAAAACTAGTTCAGCGAGAAAAAATATTAGGAATACCTAGGTTTGATGATGCAGGAAGAGCTATAACAGAAGGTAGTATATACCATACAATTTACTATGGTAAAAATGCTATGGGTAGTTATGCAAACCAACTTAACGAGGAAGAGCGTTGGCAAGTAACAGCTTATGTTTTGAAGTTAAAAGCAGATTTAGAAAAATAAGATTTAGATAAAGTTTATAAATAGATATGTACACAATTTCAAATAGACTTAAAATAACCACTCTGGTACTTATGGTATTAGGAGCTTTAATGGTAGGTTATGGTTTCATGAATTCTCATAAATCTTTTGAGGAAGTAGAAACTATGTTGGCTGATGAAGCTCACCATGGTGGAGGACATGCAGAAGAAGCAACACATCCTATGAAGGTTTCGCATAACGAAGCCCATCCAGAAAAAGATCACAGTGCAGATCATGCAAATGAGCATAAAGAACATGTTGAGCATGTACAACATCAAATTGCCAATAGACCTTGGTCTGCAATTTATGTAGCCGCATTCTTTTTCATGATGATAGCTTTAGGAACTTTAGCATTTTATGCTATACAATATGCTGCACAAGCTGGTTGGTCTCCATTATTACTTCGAATAATGGAAGGGATAACAGCTTATCTACTACCTGGAGCGTTAATTGTTTTACTAATTGCTGCATTATCTCATTTTATAGGACATAATGCCATATTTATTTGGATGGATTCCGAAATGGTAAATCCTGATAGTGAAAAGTTCGATAAATTAGTAGCTGGTAAAAAAGCATGGTTAAACGTTCCTTGGTTTATTATTAGAGGCTTAATTTTTATTGCTGGTTGGTGGCTGTACAGACATTTTTCAAGAAAATTCTCAATTGCTCAAGATAATGCAGATGACAATAAAAACTTTAAGAAAACATTCCGTATATCTGCTGCATTCTTAGTATTTTTTATTTACACAGAATCTATTATGTCTTGGGATTGGATAATGAGTGTAGATCCTCATTGGTTCTCAACATTATTTGGGTGGTATGTTTTTGCAGGAATGATGGTATGTGCTGTCACTGTAATAGCAATGATTACAATGTTTCTTAAAGGCAAAGGTCTATTGCCTAAAGTAAACGATAGTCATATTCATGATTTAGCAAAATTCATGTTTGGATTTAGTATTTTCTGGACCTATTTATGGTTCTCACAGTTTATGCTAATTTGGTATTCCAATATCCCAGAAGAAGTAACGTATTTTGTAACCAGAATAGAAGACTATAACCTACCATTTTTTGGGATGTTAGCAATGAATTTTATTTTCCCATTATTACTATTAATGAATAGCGATTATAAACGTATTAACTGGTTTGTAGTTATGACAGGAGTTGTAATATTAGCAGGTCACTATATTGATGTGTTTAACATGATCATGCCTGCAACTGTAGGAGATAGATGGTTTATAGGTGTGCCAGAAATAGGAGCTATATTATTATTTGGTGGTTTATTCTTACTAATAGTATTTACAGCTTTAACAAAAGCACCTTTAGAACCAAAAAGAAATCCTTTTGTAAAAGAAAGCGAACATTTCCATTATTAATACAAATAAAGACGAACGATAACAATGACTGCTTTATTAACAATTTTAGTTTTAGTATTTATCTCAGTTGCCATTTGGCAAATGGTAAAAATATTTGATTTAACTCAAGCAGGTAAATCAGATAATCAAGTAGCCAACGATAACGATAATAAGGTTAATGGATATTTAATGTTAGGCTTTCTAGCTTTCATTTATATTATAACAATATTTTGCTTTGTTAACTATGGTGATTTACCATTAATGTCTAACTCAGCTTCAGAACATGGACCAGCTATTGATAACCTTATGGTTATTTCAATGATTATTATCTTCATAGTTCAAACAGTAACTCAATTTTTATTACACTATTTCGCTTTTAAATACAGAGGAGAAAAAGGGAAAAAAGCATTATTTTTTGCAGATAATAATAAATTAGAAGCAATTTGGACAATAATACCTGTAATCGTATTAGCAGGTTTAATTATTCAAGGTCTGTTTACTTGGACAGATATTATGAATGTTAAAGAAGAAGAAGATACTTTAGTTGTTGAACTTTATGCACAACAATTTAACTGGAAGGCTAGATATGCTGGAGAAGATAACGTTTTAGGAAAAGCAAACGTTAGATTAATTGATATTGACCGAGCAAATATTTTAGGACTAGATGAAGCAGATCCTAATGCGCAAGATGATATTATTACAACAGAGTTACATTTACCTGTAGGAAGACCAGTATTATTTAAAATGCGTTCGCAAGACGTATTACACTCAGCTTATATGCCACATTTTAGAGCACAAATGAACTGTGTTCCAGGTATGATTACTCAGTTTGGCTTTACTCCTACAGTAACTACTGAAGATATGCGCCAAACACCAGATATGCTCGATAAGGTTGAAAAAATTAACCAAATTAGAGTAGAGAAAAGCAAAGAATTGGTAGCTAAAGGAGAAGATCCTTTAGAACGATACGAATTTGATTACTTACTAATATGTAATAAAATTTGTGGAAAATCACATTACAATATGCAAATGAAAATTATTGTTGAGTCTGAAGAAGATTATGAAGCTTGGCTTAAAACCCAAAAAACATTTGCAAACTCTCTTAATTAATAAAAAGATTTAAAAAGATAAAAGATTATGTCAGCACACGCAGATACTCACTCTCACGACGATCATGGACATCATCATAAAGAGACTTTTATAACTAAATACATTTTTAGTCAAGATCATAAAATGATTGCTAAACAGTACCTAATTACTGGTACTATTATGGGTGTTATAGGAGTTATTATGTCACTTTTAATGCGTATGCAAATCGCTTGGCCAGAAGAGCCAAATGTGATTTTTAAAGCATTATTAGGAAAATGGGCTCCAGATGGAGTAATGGATGCAGATATTTATTTAGCATTAGTTACAATACATGGTACCATTATGGTATTCTTTGTATTAACAGCAGGTTTAAGTGGTACTTTTAGTAATTTACTTATTCCATTACAAATTGGTGCTAGAGATATGGCATCAGGCTTCTTAAATATGGTATCCTATTGGCTGTTCTTTTTGTCTAGTATTATTATGGTGTCCTCATTTTTTGTTGAGGCAGGACCAGCAGCAGCAGGATGGACTATATATCCACCATTAAGTGCTTTGGAATCTGCTCAAGGTGGATCTGGTTTAGGGATGACTTTATGGTTAGTTTCAATGGCTATTTTTATTGCATCATCGTTATTAGGATCACTTAACTATGTAGTTACTGTAATTAATTTACGTACAAAAGGAATGTCAATGACAAGATTACCTCTTACCATTTGGGCATTTTTTGTAACTGCTATTATTGGTATTGTTTCTTTCCCAGTATTACTATCTGCAGCATTGTTATTAATAATGGATAGAAGCTTTGGTACTTCATTCTTTTTATCAGATATATTTATTCAAGGGGAAGTGTTACATTATCAAGGCGGTTCTCCAGTATTATTTGAACACCTCTTTTGGTTTTTAGGCCATCCTGAAGTATATATCGTTTTATTACCAGCTCTTGGTATTACTTCCGAAATTATTGCTACAAATTCTCGTAAACCAATTTTTGGTTATCGTGCCATGGTAGCTTCAATTTTAGCAATTGCATTTTTATCTACAATTGTTTGGGGACACCACATGTTTGTTTCAGGAATGAACCCATTCCTAGGATCTGTATTTACATTTACAACTTTGTTAATTGCTATTCCTTCAGCAGTAAAAGCATTTAACTATATAACCACGTTATGGAAAGGAAATCTTCAAATGAATCCAGCTATGCTGTTTTCTATTGGTTTAGTTTCTACTTTTATAACAGGTGGTTTAACAGGAATTATACTTGGAGATAGTGCTTTAGATATTAACGTACACGACACATACTTTGTTGTCGCTCACTTTCATTTAGTAATGGGTATATCTGCATTATATGGTATGTTTGCAGGAATTTATCATTGGTTTCCAAAAATGTTTGGTCGTATGCTAAATAAAAAATTAGGATATGTTCATTTTTGGGTAACTGCAATTTGTGCTTATGGTGTATTCTTCCCTATGCATTTTATTGGTATGGCAGGTTTACCAAGACGTTATTATACAAATAGTGCATTTCCATTATTTGATGATTTAGCAGATGTAAATGTTATTATTACAGTTTTTGCTTTAATTGGAGGTGTTTTCCAATTAGTATTTCTTTATAATATGTTTGTTAGTATGTTTTATGGAAAAAAAGCAATACAAAACCCTTGGAAATCAAATACTTTAGAGTGGACAACTCCTGTAGAACATATTCATGGTAACTGGCCTGGAGAAATCCCTCATGTACATCGTTGGGCTTATGACTACAGTAAACCTGGTCATGATGTTGATTTTGTACCTCAAGATGTTCCCTTAAAAGAAGGAGAAGAAGAGTTACAGCATTAATCTAAACTCTATATAATTTAAAAGACTCATCTATTAGTTTAGATGAGTTTTTTTATGCTTTTATCGAACTGATTCAAAGAAATTGAAAAATAATTCATTATTTATCGTTGAAATACAAAAAAATCAGTTAAATTGCACCACAAGAATTATTTAATTAGATTTAATGAAGGGATTTTCAGACATACTCTAATTTAATATTCTTTATGTAAATAAAGCTATTAACAACATTTTTAACTTAACCTACTATGAAAACAAAATGCTTGTATAGGCATGCAGTAAATTGTGTGACCTTTATGTTGGTGTTTTTTTGGTCTGCTATGTCTGCCAATGCACAATGCCCTACTATTGCTAATTCTAATCCTCCTCCCATTTGTGATGCTTCTGGGTTAACTATCAATGATTTAAATGCTTATGCTACTTCAGGCAGTAATGGTCTTGTATGGTATAATGTATCTACAGGAGGAACTGCTTTAAATGGAACTCAACTACTTAGTCAAGGAACATATTATGCCGACGATAATTCTGGTTCTTGTGGTACTAGAGCTTCAGTTGTAATTGATTTTCAAGTCAATCCAATTTCTCAAAGTCTTGATGGAATATATTGTAGCAACGAAAATCCAACAATACAATCTTATATAGATGAAGTACTTCAACCTAACATTCCGCCAGGAGGTTCAGTTGAAATATATACGGATTTTTCACTTTCCAATCAACCTAATAATACAGATCCATTACCAGATGGAGCAACAAATTATTATATAGTGTTTGTTGATTCTAGTGGATGCGAAGGACAGATTATTGTTGGTAGCACTGCTGTTTTCGATGCTCCAAATGACCCAATGCCTACAACTAATCAGCAATTTTGTTCTTTAAATAGCCCTACAGTAGGAGATTTAGATGCTGGAACTACCGAAAATGTAAGTTGGTACGATACTGTGGATGGTTCAGGAAACCCAATTCCTCCTGCATTATCAAATACTACAGCACTAATAAATGGCAATACATATTATGTACAAGTTGATGCAATTTTTTGTGTGAGTAATACTGCTTCAGTAACTGTAACAATAGATTCTCCAAACGAACCTGGAATTTCTGCAGAGTTAGAGTATTGTGACGATAGTCTTCCTACTAACGCAATTAATTTATTCGATGAATTAACAGGGATGCCAGATTCTAATGGAACTTGGTCAGGTCCTTTAACAACAACAAATGGTCATCAAGGAACAGTGGATATTTCGTCTTTAACAGAAGGGAATTATATGTTTACATATACAGTGCCTAGTAATGGTGAATGTCCAGAAAACAGTTCGACAGTAACTATAACTGTGTTTGAAGCTTTATCATCAGGAATAGCTTCAGGATTAAATCCAGCTTCTTTTTGTGAAAGTGGATTGCCTTCAGCATTCGATTTATTTACTTTATTAGATAATGAAGATCCTAATGGACAATGGTCTCAAGGAACATCGAGTACAGATCCAACAGTGACTTCACCAATCGATTTAACTTTATTTACAGCAGGAACCTATAATTTTACTTATACTCAAAACATTACAAATCCTTGTCCTGAAGATTCAACTACTGTTCAAATAATCATATTAGAAGATCCAAATGCAGGAACAGCAATTAATGCTTTGTTTTGTGAAAACGATTTAACAAATAACTCACCTTATGATTTATTTAATGCTTTAGATGGCACACAAGATAATAATAGTGGTATTTGGACAGATAGTAATGGAAATACAGTTTCTAATTCTATAAATATTACTGGGTTTACAGTAGCAGATAGTCCATATCAATTTACTTACACATTGTCTAATGGTACATGCGAGGATATGGAAACTATTACCATTACAATAGAAGATGCACCAGAATCTGGAGAAGCATTAACACCAATAGAAATTTGTGAAGATGCTTTAACAGACAATTCGCCATTCGATTTATTTACATTATTAGATGGTACACAAGATACCAATGGAACATGGTTAGATGTTAACGGAACAGTACCAAACCCAATAGATATTACAGTATTAACAGCTGGTACTTACGATTACACCTATTCAGTA
>NZ_JBSHNP010000064.1:0-305 GCF_053604675.1 Lacinutrix salivirga | reverse complement strand
TCGATGGTATAGGTATCTGTAGCTTCAACAGGATCAGTTCCGTTAGGTTCTAAACCAGCAGCAGTAACGTTATTGGTAATGTTTCCATTATCAATATCCGTTTGTGTTGCAGTGTATGATGCACCAGTAAAGATCCAAGTTTCAGAAGGATCAAGGATGGTATCATTGTTAGTATCACCATCAAGAGTAAGTGTTGCAGTAATATCACCACCTAATAAATCATCAGTAATGGTGATGGTGTTTACAGATACATCACCAGTATTAGTTACTGTAAATGTATAATCTATAACAGTACCAGCAGTCAC
>NZ_JBSHNP010000063.1:0-281 GCF_053604675.1 Lacinutrix salivirga | reverse complement strand
TAACACAACACCTAATTGCATTTCCGAAACCAGCTTTACTGTAACTATTAGTGGTTTACCAAATGTAGATACACTTACAGACCAAACAGCATGTGATAGTTATACACTGCCTACTCTTACAAATGGTAATTATTTTTCTGGAACCGATGGTTCAGGAACCGCATTTAGTGCTGGAGATTTAATAACTAGCTCGCAAACCATTTTTATCTACAATCAAGTAGGAACTCCACCAAATAGTTGTGCTAACGAGTCTAGTTTTAATGTTACTATTTTAAGTGCAC
>NZ_JBSHNP010000062.1:0-329 GCF_053604675.1 Lacinutrix salivirga | reverse complement strand
TAGCTCCTGTGGAGACTAATTTAGTTGCTCTTGAAATTTTTGAAGTTGGTATTTTGTCTATTGTTTTCAATAGTTGTGGGTTTTATGTTTTGAGATTCTTCGTTATGCTTTTAATGACACTATTAGATTAATAGATTCTTCGCTTTGCTCTGAATGACATTATTAGATTAATAGATTCTTCGCTTTGCTTTTAATGACACTATTAGATTAATAGATTCTTCGTTTTGCTTTTAATGACACTATTAGATTAATAGATTCTTTTCTTTGCTCTGAATGGCATTATTAGATTAATAGATTCTACGCTTTGCTCTTAATGACAATTATTAATT
>NZ_JBSHNP010000061.1:0-82052 GCF_053604675.1 Lacinutrix salivirga | reverse complement strand
TGGAAGTAGTGTAAAAGGACGACCACGAATAAGCAAAATAGGTAATCAAAAACTACGAAATTTATTATTTATGTGCAGTTTTAATGCTTGTAAATATAACAAAGCATGTAGAGAACTTTATGAGCGATTAGTAGCCAAAGGGAAAAGCAAAAAATTAGCATTAATAGCAGTATGTAATAAGCTTTTAAAACAGGCTTTTGCAATTGCAAAATCGGGATTAATATATGATGATTCTTATAGAAGTACTTTAGTGAAAAATTAATGAGTTTTTACTTGTTTTTTACCACAGTACTTTGTTACAACCTTTAGCGATAGAGTAGAGTGAGTACGTTCTGAATAAAATCCGTTTAATTTATTTTTGAATCTGTATTTCAATAATTCTCAAAAAATATAAATCTTGTCTTTTTAGAAACAAATTGATTTTCACAAACAGACTTATTTCCGCAAGAGTAAATTCCTTAAAAGGTTTTGGTTTGACAAACTTGCTAAAGTTCCGCAAAGAAGCTAAAAATTCCGTTTGAGTGGATTCCGAGTTTTTTATTCAAATTCAGAATTTGAGTGAGAAATAATTCCGATGAATTAGGTTTTTTGAAATTCGGATTAAATAGGAGTTACAATTTTTGAGCTATTGGTTGTAACGGTTTTGTATAAGATTAGTTGCGTGGTTAAGCAACGACTTTAGCAAATACAAACCGAATAGAAAATCCGCGAGGATTTTCGTAAGTAGGCTCGTACCAAGCAATTAATTTTATACGTCTTAAGTTTACAATTCATTAAATTAGATAAATAAACAGAAAAGACAAAAGACAAAAGAGAGGAGTAAGGTTATTATATACGCAGAAGCCTAGACTTCGTCAACATTGAAAATCCCCTCTCTTTTCTACACAGATTTCGTACAGTTCTATGAGGCTTTAAGACCTCGCTTTTAAGTCGTTGAAACTCGCGTAGTATGTCCTTTCATAAAAAACATTTTATTATGAATAAAGATATTAAATATTTTGGGATTGACATTAGTCATTTAGTATTTGACGTTACTGATTCTGATGGTAATTACTTTGAGTTTAAAAACAATGAATTTGGTTTTAAAAAGTTCACAAAACTTTTAGATGACAATAGCCATTGCGTGATGGAGGCCACAGGTTATTATCATTACCAGTTGGCTTATCATTTGTTGGAATCCGGTATTAAAGTATCCGTAGAAAATCCATTATCAGTAAAACGCTTTATCCAAATGAAGTTATCTAAAGTTAAGACAGATAAAAGTGATTCAAAACTTATTTGTGAATATGCAAAACAGGTACAATTAAAACTATGGCAAGGCAACTCTAAAGATGAAATAGAATGTTTGCAAATGGTTAGACTCCTTTCTGTGTATAGAAAACAGAGTACGATGTTAAAAAACAAGATACATGGAGAATCCGTTTTAGGTAATCCAAGTAAAGTGGTTTCTATGTCTTTAAAACGCAGTTTAAAACAACTAAAAAAAGAGATTAAAGCTGTAGAAGATAAGTTGTTGGTTTTAGTAAAAGAAAATCATCAAGATCTGTTAACACGTTTAAAAACCATTCCAGGTATTGGTCCAAAAACAGCAATTATGTTGGTGGTTTTTACAGGAGGTTTTGATCGTTTTACAAGTGCAAGCGAATTATGTAGTTACACAGGATTAACACCAGTAATAAGACAAAGTGGAAGTAGTGTAAAAGGACGACCACGAATAAGCAAAATAGGTAATCAAAAACTACGAAATTTATTATTTATGTGCAGTTTTAATGCTTGTAAATATAACAAAGCATGTAGAGAACTTTATGAGCGATGAGTAGCCAAAGGAAAAAGCAAAAAATTAGCATTAATAGCAGTATGTAATAAGCTTTTAAAACAGGCTTTTGCAATTGCAAAATCAGGATTAATATATGATGATTCTTACAGAAGTACTTTAGTGAAAAATTAATGAGTTTTTACTTGTTTTTTACCACAGTACTTTGTTGTAATACGTTATTTTAATCTGTTAATATAATTTTTAAATTTTTCAAATAGTCGTTTTTCCTGCATTCTGAAAATAAACCAAAACCATAAGATAGAAATAGGAAGTAATAAATAAATCCATATCGGAAAATTTTCGCCAGCCATGTATCCACAAAAGAAAATAAATACAAAAACAAATAGTGCGAAATATAATTCAATTCGCATTTTTGTTTTCAATTCAATTCGAGTATTTCCATTTCCAGTCTCACTTAATTTCCCATAACCTTTTATTCCGTCAGTAGCTCCATGAAAACCATCGACAATTAATGTTCCTAATGAAATATTAGATAAAAACTTAATGTTATTTTGATCAATCCATTCCAATTTAAATTCACGTTCTCTTTTGAACCTTATCTTTTCTTTCAGTTCAGATATAGTTCCGTTAAATTCGATTGAGTCTTTTAATAGGATTTGGTCTATCACTTCGAGATTGGTTTTAATGCATTACAACGTGCTCTGATATCAAACGTTTCAATGTTTAATATCATTCGTTAAACGAAGCTAGCGATTTTTAAGTTTAGAAACAAACCAATTGTTTGAGTAATAACTATTAGTCATAGCATTTTTTTATTGGTGGAAAACACCAACAAATTTTAGAGTGTAAAAGTGTGAACAACAATTAGTAAAATAGGTAATCAAAAACTACGAAATTTATTATTTGTGTGCAGTTTTAATGCTTGTAAATATAACAAAGCATGTAGAGAACTTTATGAGCGATTACTAGCCAAAGGAAAAAGCAAAAAATTAGCATTAATAGCAGTATGTAATAAGCTTTTAAAACAGGCTTTTGCAATTGCAAAATCAGGGTTAATTTATGATGATTCTTACAGAAGTACTTTAGTGGAAAATTAATGAGTTTTTACTTGTTTTTTACCACAGTACTTTGTTGCCATTAGTTATTTCTTTCAATTAATTTTGATAAATATTCTTCAAATATACCAACACAGGTTTGGTCTTTTATTTCTATTGTTTCATTTCCAAACGATAAATAGTAATAAGTTGCTGGTGTACATCTTCTCATTGCTGAATTTAATAATCGCAATTTTTTTTCAAATATTATTAAATTATCAAGGTCTCTTTTATCAAGTTTAATTACTTTTTTTTCTTTAATTTTTTTTCCACTTCGTTCTTCAACATATTTATATTTTAGGATAGCACCATTTTTATTAGGAATAATTTTAATCTCTGTATCTGTAAACAAAAAACAACTACCTCCAGACAATTTTAATTTCCAATTCTTATTTTCCTCATGACTTTTTTCAATAAAGGTCTTAATTTCATAATCTTTCATTTTCTCGACACACAAAAATAGTTTTTGAGTTTTAGGTGTAATAAAAAATGTAGTATCTGTTTTCTGATTATAAATATTATTATATTCAATTTTGACTTCGTTTTCAGAAGTTTGAAACCTAAATAAATCATATTTAGATTTAGTAGATTGACTAATAACTTTGTGATTAGTCAATATTTCAAATTTAATTTCTGAAATATCACTATTCGAGTCCCTATCATTAATGCAGTCATATGCGATTAATTCAATTGTATTTTGACAAATTATTGAATTACTGCAAATAAGTATTAGTATTAATAGGGTTTTCTTCATAATTAATGGCAATGTGCTCAGATATCAAACGTTTCAATGTTTAATACCAATCATCAAACGAATCTACCATTTTTCAACTATAAAAACAAACCAAATTGTTTCCTGTATTTAACTTGCAAATAGAAATTTAAACACCCTTTAGTTGTCACTAAAACAGTTTTTTTTTAAAAGTAAGCTATCCCATAAATTTGCTGTACCTTTGGCGCTAATAAAAAGGATGACGCTATATGCTATTACGAGGTCATTCACCAAATACTATATATGTCATTTAAATCTTTAGGCTTATCCGAAGCCTTGCTAAAAGCTATTAGCAAAAAAGGATACACTACTCCAAGTCCAATCCAAGAAAAAGCCATTCCTCCTGTATTATTAGGAGTCGATGTGTTGGCTTCTGCACAAACAGGAACTGGTAAAACAGCAGGTTTTACACTGCCTTTGTTACATCTTTTATCCGAAAACCCAAAAGAAAGACACAGACCAATACGTGCTTTAATATTAACGCCAACGCGTGAGTTAGCAGCGCAAGTCTATGCCAATGTAAAGGAGTATAGTGAGTTTTTAGATATACGTAGTGCTGTTATTTTTGGAGGTGTAAACCAAAAACCACAAGCAGCAAATATACGTCGTGGTGTCGATGTTTTGGTTGCCACTCCTGGACGTTTGTTAGACTTAGAAAACCAAGGGTTATTGTCACTAAAACGTGTAGAAATTTTTGTTTTAGACGAAGCTGATCGTATGTTAGATATGGGTTTTTTACGCGATATAGAACGTGTAATGAAACTGATGCAAGGCAAACGACAAAATTTAATGTTTTCGGCAACCTTTTCTAAAGACATTAGAAAACTAGCAAATACGATTTTAAATAATCCTGTTCAAGTTGAGGTAACGCCAGAAAACTCTACTGTAGATGCAATAAGCCAAAAAGTCTATCGTGTTGCAAAAGGATTAAAAACAGGATTGATTATTAAATTAATTTCCGAAGGCAATTGGAAACAAGTTTTAGTCTTTACACGTACTAAGCATGGTGCTAATAAGCTGTGTAAAAAAATGATAAGTTCTGGTATTACAGCTGCTGCAATACATGGAAATAAGAGTCAAGGTGCGCGAACAAAAGCACTAGCTGGTTTTAAAAATGGAACTGTAAATGTACTTGTGGCTACAGATATTGCTGCACGTGGTTTGGATATTCCATTATTACCACATGTGGTTAATTTTGAATTGCCTAACATTTCTGAAGATTACGTACACCGAATTGGTAGAACAGGTAGAGCAGGAGCAAGCGGACAAGCGATTTCTTTAGTGAGTGCAGATGAAACTACGTTTTTAAGAGATATAGAAAAGCTAATTAACCAGAAAATTGAAGTTGAAATTGTTGAAGGGTTTGAGCCAGATCCAAATGCTTCGACTGCTCCAATAAAACAAGGACAAGGCAGAGGCAGAGGTCAACAATCTCGAAACAACAAACCTAAAAGCAAAGATTCTAGATCTAGCAGACAAGGCAGCTCTAACAGTGGCAATAGAAATAGAAATAAAAGTAGAGGACGCAACACCAAAAGAAGTAAAGGTTAGTTAATATGACAGAAGCTTTAAAGAGAAAAATGCTTGAGGTTTGTGATGCGAAAATTAAGCAAAAAGGGACAGATGTAGGCTTATCTTTTTATGCGTTTTTTAAAAACAAAAATGATACTCCAGAAGTGTTAATGGAAGCTGCCACTTGGTGGATACAAACGCATAAGTTAGACCATTTTGAAAAAGCAGTAAAAATTAAAGCTTTGATTAAGTAACAGTGTCATACTGAGCGTAGTCAAAGTGTTTATTAAGTATTTAAACAGTTTTTATTTCGCTCAAATAGGCATTTATATATTTATTATATGGAACAACAACCAAACAACCCACTTCATGGCATAAAGCTAGAACAAATTTTAACCGATTTGGAAGCACATTATGGCTGGGAATATTTAGGCTATAAAATTAATATTAAATGTTTTACAGATAATCCCTCCATAAAATCTAGCCTTAAATTTTTACGTCGTATGCCTTGGGCAAGAACTAAGGTGGAGCATTTATATTTAGACTATTTAAAGAAGAATAAAAAGTAGTTAATCCTCATCGTCTTCTTCAAATTCAATAACGTTAACATCAAATTCTGCTTCTGTAAACTCATCGCGACTCATCCAATATTCCGAAGTTGTTAGTATGTAAGAAGCGTCTCCATTTGGTTTTAAATCCCAAATAATACTTTCGGCTTCATCAAAAGCCTCTTGTCCTTGTAAAGCATCATTAAACAACCGTTTTATAACGTTGCTTTTTGCTAATGTAGCGTTTAAAGCCTGTAAGACAACGGCTTTAGTAACCTCTTTATTAGGCGAAATTTCAAATTCTACGAGAGTGGCTTTTGCACTTGGAAATGTACCATTAAAAGCTTTGTGTAGTAACTGATTGATGTTGTAGAGCTGATGATGCAAAGCGATATCTGCATATTCTTCAGAAATTTTATCTAATAGCATTTCATGCGAAATTTGCTCTATTTGATTTTCATTTAATGTATTTGAAAGTTTATAATCCAAAACAATAGCAGCTGCTTCTTCAGGCTCAAAATCTGAGATTGCCATAAACAGTAATTCCAACAACTCTTTTTCTGAAGCATCTCCAGCATCTTCAAATCCAAATTTATCTAATAATTGAATGTAATCATCTTTAGACCATGCATTTTCTAGCGCTTCAACAGTTTTTACACTGTTAATTATAATATGATATTTCATTGTATTTTGCTTTATTAAAATGTAACACAAATTGAGCGTTTTACCATCAAATTTTGGTTAAATAAAGCATAAAGTTTTAGTTGAAAAAAAAACGTTTTTAAACTTTGAAATATTTCTAAAAACGAACTTAAAAACTAGTATAGTTGATCTGAAGCTAGAAATGAAGATGAGCTTATTTAAGTTGCCTTAAGCCTTCGTAAATAACAATACTTACTGCATTAGCAAGATTTAAACTACGAATGTGTTCACTGTATAACGGAATTTTATAAAGGTGATTAGGATAGTCGTTAAGTATTGATTTTGGTAATCCAACCGATTCTTTTCCGAAGATTAAAAAGAGATTTTTTGTAAATGGTAGTTCCCAATGCGATTTTTTACCATGACTTGAAAAAAACGCAAAAGATTGGTCTTTGTTTTTAGTGAAAAAATCGGCTATAGTATCGTAATAAATAACTTCTAAGTGTTGCCAATAATCTAATCCAGCACGTTTTAAACGTTTATCCGATAATTCAAAACCAAAGGGTTTAACCAAATGCAGTCTGCTGCCAGACGCTAAGGCTAGTCTTCCAATATTACCAGTATTATTTGGTATTTCGGGTTCAAATAAAACAATGTTAAGCATCTTTTTTAGGAGTTAATTTTAAAATACCAATTCTAAGTAACAACACCCAAGGGAAGCCATGCATTACAACATCAAACCAGTCTTTAAGCTGCATGTTATGTGCACCACCAATAATCCATTTAATTTTGCCAAAAAGATGCGGTTCTGGATAAAAAGGCGCTAAGCCTAAAGTAAGACAAAGCACAGCGATAATTTTCCAGTCGTTGAGAAGTTTCATTAGTCTAATAAAGGTTTTCCAATATCGTTAATCTCATCAAAATTGTTTCCTTTTGGGTCTGGTCCATATTGGTTTGGTCCAACATTACCATTCTGAACCATTAAAATTAAAAACCAAATTCCACCTATATATGGTATAAATCTCACTAAATAATACCAACCTGTTTTACCTATGTCATGTAATCGTCGAGAGGCTAATGCCAATGCAGGAATAAATGTGGCTAGCATATAAAGTCCTAATGGAATAAAACCAATACCAGAGTCATTAAACTCCGCTACATAAGCACCAACAAAGGCTAGAGAAACAATAAAGATGATGTGAAAAAGGGTGAACATCCAATACTCTTGTCGTCTTGCTCTACCTGTAAAATTTGCGTAGTTATCTCTTATTACCTTTAAGTACCAATTCACTTTATAACTATTTTATAATTAAAAAAATCAAATATAAAATTAAAAACAAGAACACATAAAAAAACCTACTCTAAATTAGAGCAGGTTCTTTATCAATGTAAAAGAAAACTTATTTTTTCTTTTGTTGATCTTTTATTGTTTTTTCGTCAATATCAAAAGTATTAGTTTTCTGATTGACGTTCCCTGTTGGATTAGTCGGATTTGTTTGTGTTTTTGTCGTTTTAAATTTTTTATTATCTTCAATAATTCCCATAGTATTTGTTTTTAAATGTTATACCTTAATATAAGGAATTGGTATTAAAAAGCTATTAAAATTATCTTAAGATAGTGTTTAAAAAACGTTAAACCGTAAACTACTCAATCTCTGTTTTTCCTATGTCGTTTATTTCTTCGCTAGTAGGTACTTTAGGGTCTGGACCATATTGGTTAGGGCCAGTTTCACCTTCTGTAACTGCTAAAATAAAACTGTAAATTGGTATTAACATATACCAACCACTTTTACCAACATCATGCATTCTTCTAACTGAAACAGCTAACGCAGGAATTAAAATACCAAATGCGTAAATAACATAAATTATCATAAAAGCTGGTGTGTCTGTTGCTCCTGCAAGCATGCCAGAAATAAACATAGAACCATAAAGAAAGATAATATGGAATAAAAAGAACATCCAATATTCTTGACGTCTTGCTCTACCAGAGAAATTTGCGTAGTTATCTCTTACTACTTTTAAAAACCATTTCATAAATTTTAATTTTAAGTTAGTTAATGAGTGCCAAATATAGATTTTAATTTAAAATAGAGGTTGTAAATGCTTCAATTTTATTAACAGAGTTGTTTGATAAGTATTTTATAAAGGCAGAACCTATAATTGCGCCTTTAGCATTTTTAGTGGCTTGAGTAAAGGTTTCGTTGTTGGAAATACCGAATCCTACAATTTGCGGATTTTTTAAATTCATATCTGCAATACGCTTAAAATAAGCCGTTTGTTGATCGCCAAAACCAGAATTGCTTCCTGTTACACTGGCACTGCTTACCATATAAATGAAACCATTAGATATCGAATCAATAAAATGAATACGCTCATTAGAAGTTTGTGGTGTGATTAAAAATACATTTATTAAACCGTATTTCTGAAAAATGGACTTGTACTGTTCGTTATAGACATCTACTGGTAAATCAGGGATAATTAATCCATCAATCCCAATTTCATTGCATTTTTTGCAGAAGGCTTCCACACCATATTGAAGCATTGGGTTAAAATAACCCATTATTATTAACGGAATAGAAACTGTTTTACGAATGTCTTTTAATTGATTAAAAAGTACTTCTGTAGTCATTCCGTTTTTTAATGCTTGCGTAGAGCTGGCTTGTATGGTTGGTCCATCTGCTAAGGGATCACTAAATGGTAATCCTATTTCTATCATATCTACACCACTTTTTTCTAAGTTTTCGATAATAGTAACCGTATCGTTTAAACTTGGGTATCCTGCGGAAAAGTATATGGATAATAGCTTTTTATCTTCTTTTAATTTTTGGTTTATTCTGTTCATGTTTACTTCCCACGAAAGTGGGAATCTGTATTAATTAAACTTTAATTTTTTTTGCTAGACCTCATAGGTTTTAAAAACCTGTGAGGTCTTTAGAGTTGAGTTAGTGCGTTAAGGATTACTCTTTCATTTCTATTTTAAATATAGGTATTCGTGATTACTTCGTAGTTGAGGCATTTGTTGGAGCTCCTCGCAGAGAGCGACTGCCGAAAGCCTGACCCTTGTGGTAACGCCATTATTCTATAATTTAAAATAATAAATATAATTCTGTAAATCTTTATCGCCTCGACCAGATAAATTTATGATAACAATATCATCTTCTTTAAATTTTTTATAATCAAAAATCGCCAATGCATGAGAGGTTTCTATAGCAGGAATAATACCTTCTAATTGACTGAGTTCTAATCCTGCAGTCATAGCTTCATCATCTGTAATTGAAATAAATTCGGCACGACCAGTTTTATATAAATGTGCATGCATTGGTCCAACACCTGGATAATCTAATCCTGCCGAAATGGAGTAAGGCTCTGTTATTTGTCCGTCGTTAGTTTGCATCAATAAGGTTTTACTGCCATGGATAATTCCTTCTCGTCCTAAAACAGATGTCGCAGCACTTTCGCCAGAATGAATACCTTTTCCTGCAGCTTCGACAGCAATGAGTTTTACATCTGTATCTTCTAAATAATGATAATAAGCACCAGCAGCATTACTACCACCTCCAACACAAGCTACCACATAATCTGGTTTGTTTGTACCTTCCTTTTCTTTTAGCTGCCATTTGATTTCTTCGGAAACAACGGCTTGAAAACGTGCTACCATATCTGGATAAGGATGAGGTCCAACGACGCTTCCAATAATATAATGTGTGTTTACAGGATTATTTATCCAATCTCTAATGGCTTCATTTGTGGCGTCTTTTAGTGTACGACTTCCTGATAAAGCAGGTCGAACTTCTGCGCCAAGCATTTTCATTCTGGCAACATTTGGAGCTTGGCGTGCGATATCAATTTCTCCCATATAAACAATACACTCCATTCCCATTAAAGCGCAAACGGTTGCTGTTGCAACTCCATGTTGTCCTGCTCCAGTCTCGGCAATTATACGAGTTTTACCTAAGCGTTGTGCCATTAAAATCTGACCAATAGTATTATTGATCTTGTGTGCTCCAGTATGGTTTAAATCCTCGCGTTTGAGATAGATTTTGGTGTTGTGTTTTTTTGATAATCGCTTAGCGAAATAGAGTGGAGAAGGACGACCAACGTAATCTTTAAGTAATTGATCGAACTCTTTTTTAAAAGAAGGCTCTGCCATTATCTTGAGATAGTTTTGTCGTAATTCTTCTACGTTTGGATAGAGCATTTCTGGAATGTATGCACCTCCAAATTCTCCGTAGTAGCCTTTGTTGTTAATGTTGTATTTCATAATTCTTCTTATTACTGAGGAACATTCGCTTTCAAAACTTCATGCTTGAAGCTTCGCTTCGCAATTACGTTTTATCGCTCATTATTTCTGCAGATTGATATTTTCAATTCTAAGAATTGATTTGGGACATAACCTTTTGTAATGTTTTTACTTATTCCAATGTTCTTTTTCATTTTTGCTAACTCCTAACTCCTAATTTAGTTATGTAGAGCGAAGTATGGCATCTCTGTAAAAGATTCTTTACTTCGTTCAGAATGACATTTTAAACGCTTTTAACTTCTCTACCTTTTTTAATCTAGAGTTTGTTTCAAATTTACTATTTACATCTAATGCGTAACAAAAGGCTGCTTCTGGTTGTTTAAAAAATGATTTGATTTGATCTATTTCATTTAATCCAATGCCACCACTTAAAAAATAAGGTTTTATGGACGAATATTTTTTTAAAATACTCCAATCAAAAGTGTAACCATTTCCTCCTGGCTGCTTTCCTTTTGTATCGAATAAATAGTAATCACAAACCTCTTCGTAAGGTTCTAAACTATTAAAATCGAAACTGTCTTTTATAGAAAATACTTTTATGATTGTACAGTTTAAATCCTGTAATTGTTTGCATAATTCTGGAGATTCGTTACCATGTAATTGCACACCTTCTAAATTATGCTTGTTTACAATTCCTTTTATATAATCGAAAGTTTCGTTAACAAAAACACCAATTTTTTTAATGCTATCTGGTAACTCTGGAATACTACCATTAAAATAGCGTGGCGATTTTTTGTAAAAAATGAAACCCATAAACTCAGGATTTAGTTTTGCAACATCTAAGATGTTACTCTCCTTTTTCATTCCGCAGATTTTAATCCTCATCCTAACCTTCTCCTGAGGAGAAGGACCTGTTGAGGTGTTATGTTTTTCTTTTTTATTCATTATTCTATTATAAGAATTTGTCAGTTTATTTTATTCGTTTTAGTGAAAATTCTCTTCCTTTGGAGGAGTTAGAGGAGGATTTTATTTATAAATTGTTTAGCACTTTCTCCTGCATTATCCGTTTTCATAAAATTTTCGCCTATTAAAAAACCTTTATAGCCAAAAGGTTGTAGCTCTTTAATTGCTGAAATATTACTAATCCCACTTTCTGATACTTTTATAAAATCGTTTGGGATTAGTTCACTTAGTTTTTTGCTAGTTTCTAAGCTAACCTCAAAAGTTTTTAAGTTTCTATTGTTTACTCCTAACATATCTAAACTTGGCATTATCGATTTTTGTAATTCTTCTTCATTATGAACTTCGAGTAATACCTCTAAATGTAATTGTTTTGCTAATTCTGAAAATTGCTTGATTTCTGTTTGAGTTAAGATGGCAGCAATTAGTAAAATAACATCTGCTCCATAGGCTTTAGCTTCTATAATTTGATACTCGTCTATAATAAATTCTTTTCGCAATAATGGTAAGTTACAGCTTGCTCTGGCTGTTAATAGATCGTCGAGACTTCCACCAAAATATTTTCCATCGGTTAGAACAGACATGCCGCAAACACCTGCGTTTTCATAGCCTTTAGCGACATCAAAAACGTTTAGGTTATGATTTATTACTTGTTTTGAAGGTGAGCGTCTTTTATGTTCTGCGATGATTCCTGTGTTGCTTTCTTTTAGTTTTTTTGCTAAGGAAATAGTTTCTCTTTTAAATAAAATAGATTGCTCTAGTTGTTTAATTGGAATGAGTTGTTTGCGAAGGTTAACTTCGATGTGTTTGTCTGTTACTATTTTTTGTAATATATCCATTCTGTTTTATTTCTATTCATTTTGCCTTGATGCAAAACGAACCAAAAGTTCAAGACCAAGCCAAGGAATTTTTTATCCCGATAACTATCGGCATGAATACCGATTTGAAAATTTCGCGTCGAACGTTGTTCTCATGTTCTTGAAACTTTTCTTCATCTCTTCTTCGTCTTGGCGTTCAATTCTCCGAATTGATTTGGGACATGAACTTTAACTGTGTTTTTTCTTAATTCTAAGTTATTTTTCATTTTTGCTAACTGCTCAACTCAATCAATCGCTCCAAACTTGCTTTTGCTCTTCCACTTTCTAGACTTTCTTTTGCTAATTGAAATCCGTCTTGATGTGATATTTTATTTACTGTTGCTATGGCTAATCCAGCATTTGCACAAACGACGTTGTTTTGAGCAGCTGTACCTTTTCCTTCTATAATGTTTTTGAAGATTTTAGCAGCTTGTTTAACTGTTGAGCCTCCAAAAATTTCAGACTGTTGTATTTGCTCTACTCCTAAATCCGATGGGTTTAGCATGGTTTCAGATGTATTTGAAATGATTTTTGTATTTCCTGTTAAAGAAATTTCGTCATAACCATCTAAAGCATGAACTATACTGTAGTTTTTGTCTGTGTTTTGATAGAGATAACCATAAATACGTTGTAATTCTAAATTAAAAACACCAACCATTTGGTTTTTTGGAAAGGCAGGATTTACCATTGGACCTAACATGTTAAAAAACGTTTTTACACCTAAATCTCGTCTAATTGGTGCCACGTTTTTCATTGCTGGATGAAATAAAGGCGCATGCATTACGCAGATTCCTGCTTTATCTATTGCGTGTTTTAGTTTATCAACATCATTAGTAAATGTTACACCTAAGGCTTCCATAACATTTGAGGATCCAGATGCTGAAGAGACACCATAATTTCCATGTTTTGCAACTTTTACTCCAGCTCCTGCAGTAATAAACGAGGATAAGGTTGAGATGTTAAAAGTGTCTTTTCCGTCGCCTCCTGTTCCGCATAAATCAATGGCATTGAAATTAGATAAATCCACAGGAATACACAATTCTAATAATGCGTCTCGAAAACCTTGAAGCTCTTCTATAGTGATACTTCGCATCATGTAAACGGTTAAAAAGGCTGCTATTTGATTTTGGTTATATAGTCCTTCGGAAATATTTACCAATACGTTTTTTGCTTCTTCAGTGGAGATGCTTTCTTGGTTTATTAATCTGTTTAGTATTTGTTTCATATTTACATCCCACGACAATGGGAATCTTTTTTATTAATTTTTTTCTCTGTTCATTTTGCCTTGATGCAAAACCCTTAGACTGCGCTCAGGATAAACCAAGCCAAAAAATCATGTTGAAATAAGGAATTACTCACGTCATTTAATTTTTTTATTTCGGTATTCATGACTGTTGTGCATTTGCTAGAGCACCATTCACTTTCTGAATTACGTGCTTTAAGTTTTGCTTTGTATCTCCATTCTTTCGCTCATTATTATTGCATTTCAAGATTCCGACTTTGTCGGAAAAAGGGACTCGATTTTTATAATATTTTATTTTTCTAATAAAGTTATATTTCATTTTTGCTAACTGCTAACTGCTAACTGCTAACTGCTAACTGCTAACTGCTAACTTTTTACCCAATTCTCTAAAATTTGTTTCCCATTTGGCGTTAACACGCTCTCAGGATGGTATTGTACACCTTTAACATCGTAAAATCTATGTCGCAAGGACATGATTTGTCCATTCTCATCGAAAGAAGTCGCTTCTAACTGCTCAGGTAAATTAGGGTTTACAACCCAAGAGTGGTAACGTCCTACTTCAAAAGTTTTATCCATATTATTAAAAAGTGCTTCGTCATTTACAATAATATTCACTTTTGTTGCTACACCATGATAGACTTCATCTAAATTAACAAGCGAACCTCCAAATACTTCTCCAATAGCTTGCTGGCCAAGACAAACACCTAATATGCTTTTTGTTGGAGCATAGTGTTTGATGATGGCTTTTAGTAATCCTGCTTCGTCTGGAATTCCTGGTCCTGGAGAGAGCACAATTTTATGGAAAGCGTCAACGTCTTCCAGAGTTAATTTGTCGTTTCGTTTTACGGTTACTTCACAATTTAAGTCTTCTAAATAATGAACCAAATTGTAAGTAAAACTGTCGTAGTTGTCTATTACTAATACTTTCATAATAATGCCTGCGAAAGCAGGTATCTATTTGTTAAACTGTATTCCTGCAAAGGCAGGAATCTTTTTTTTTTAAATTATCTTCCTTTTTTAAAGTAGGAGTGGATTTGTTATTGGAACTTTTCTCCTTGGCATTCAATTCTCTGAATTTATTTGGTACATGAATTTTAGTTATGCTTTTGTTCTTATCCCAATGTTACTTTTTATTTTTTGCTAACTGCTAACTGCTAACTGCTAACTGCTAACTGCTAACTGCTAACTAAATCTCCTCTGCCATTTCAATGGCTTTTGTTAAGGCTCCTAATTTATTATAAACTTCTTGCAATTCATTATCTGGATTTGATTTGGAAACCAAACCTGCTCCTGCTTGCCAGTGTAATTTATGGTTTTTACTCATAAACGTTCTAATCATAATTGCGTGATTATAATTACCATTAAAATCCATAAAGCCAATTGCACCACCATAGAATGCTCTGCTTGTTTTTTCATACATTTCTATTAGTTGCATGGCATTGTGTTTTGGTGCACCACTTAGTGTTCCTGCAGGAAAAGTATCTGCAACCACTTGCATGGTTTGTGTGTTTTTGTGCACTTTCCCTGTTACTTTACTCACCAAATGTATGACATGCGAAAAAAACTGTGCTTCTCTGTAGGTTTCTACTTTTACTTCGCTTCCGTTTCGGCTTAAGTCGTTTCTGGCTAAATCAACTAGCATTACATGTTCGGCATTTTCTTTATCGTCATTAGCTAATTTTTTGGCTAATCGTTGATCTTCTTCATCGTTACCAGAGCGTTTAAATGTTCCTGCAATGGGATGAATTTCGGCAATTCCATTATTGACTACGAGTTGAGCTTCTGGCGAGCTTCCAAAAATTTTAAAGTTCCCATAGTCGAAATAAAACAGGTAAGGTGAAGGATTTATACTTCGTAATGCACGATACACGTTAAACTCGTCACCTTTAAAGCTTTGTGAGAATTTTTTAGAGAGCACTAATTGGAAAACGTCACCTCTTGCGCAATGTTTTTTTGCTAGTTTTACGTGTTCTTTATATTCGCTATCTGTTAAATTAGATTCAATTTCGGAGTCTTTTTTAAAATTGTAAGTGGTAAAGTTTTTTGAATTTATAAGTTGTAAAACTTCGTCTATATTATTTTCTGCTTCAAAACAATGTGCAAAAATATACGCTTCGTTTTTAAAGTGATTTATAGCTATAATGTTTTGATAAACTGCATAATAAATATCTGGAATATCTAAAGAGTTTGGTTTTTTACTAATCTGAATATCTTCAAAATACTTAACGGCATCATAAGCTGTGTAACCAAAAATACCGTTATTAATAAATTTAAATTCTTCGACTGAATTTACTTTAAAACGTTTGGTGAACTTGTGGATTTCTTCGGTTACAGAAATATTTAAGGCGTTGTTCGTTTTTGAACTTCCATCAGGATAGTTTTGTTTAATGTTATCGTTATTTACTTCTATAGAGGCGATTGGATTAAAGCAGATGTACGAGAAACTGTTGTCGTTAGCGTGGTAATCACTACTTTCTAACAAAATACTGTTAGGGTACTTGTCTCTAATTTTTAAGTAAATACTAACAGGTGTTATTGTATCTGCTAATATTTTTTTATAATGTGTGTAAAGGCTGAAAGTCTTCATAAAAATTTTTAAAAATGAAAAGGCTTGTCGTGAGACAAGCCTTTTTGTATAGTTAATTAAATACGTATAGCGTTAGTTCACGAGTTTTGATTTTCGAGAATTCCACCACCAAGTTGTATTTAAGTTTGTGTTCATTTAGTTGTTTTAAAAATATACTATTGTAAGCTTCAAATATAGAACGCTTTAATTTATTATCAAAATTATTTCAATTAAATAAAAAGAGTTATCATAAAGTAAAACAAATTTGTGTTAAATATAATTTGTTTTGTTATGTATTTAATATTTTTATAAAATGAAGCAGCTATTATTAGTGTTTATATTTAGTCTTGTAACACTACATATTAATGCACAAAGCGATGCATTAAAAGTATATGATTATACTGGATTAGAGTCCTATTTAAATAAAACAGACGACACAGTATATATTATTAATTTTTGGGCAACTTGGTGCGCACCTTGTGTAAAAGAGTTACCTGCTTTTGAAAGAATTAATAAAGAATACACCAATAAAGTGGAAGTGATTTTGGTTAGTTTAGACTTCCCAAAACAATACGAAACACGTTTAATACCTTTTATAAAAAATAAAAAATTACAGTCTGAAGTAATAGTATTGAATGATGTAGATTCCAATAGTTGGATACCTAAAATTAGTGAAGACTGGTCTGGAGCAATACCAGCAACATTAATTTATAATAAAAATAAGCGTATATTTTACGAACAGTCTTTTGACTACGAGTCGCTTAAAAAAGAACTAAAACAATTTTTAAATTAGAGATTATGAAACGATTAATTAAAACATTTTTATTGGCAACAGTAATACTAGCCATTAGTGCATTCTCTTCGAATACAGAAAAAGAAGGCTATAGAATTGGAGATGTTGCTACGGATTTTAAATTAGAAAACATAGATGGAAAGATGATGTCGCTGGCCGATTTGGAAGATGCTAAGGGTTACATCGTTATTTTTACTTGTAACACGTGTCCTTACGCAGTAGCTTATGAGGATAGAGTGGAGGCATTAAATAAAAAATATGCTGAAAAAGGATTTCCTGTAGTTGCTATTATGCCAAATAATGTAAAAGTTAAACCAGGAGATAATTTAAAAGAAATGGCTAATAGAGCTAAAGAAAAAGGGTTTACTTTTCCTTATTTAATAGATAGAGATCAAGAAATTTATCCTCAATATGGTGCAACAAAAACGCCTCATGTATTTGTGTTATTAAAAACAGATAAAGGTAATGTTGTTAATTATATTGGAGCTATAGACGATAATTACCAAGATGAAAAAGAAGTAAAGGTTAAATATGTAGAAGATGCTGTAGATGCTTTATTGAAGGGAAATCCTGTAGAATTACAAGAAACAAGAGCAATTGGATGCTCTATTAAAGTGTAAGTTCGCAAAAATACTTTAATAAAAACCTGAAGTTTTGTAACACTTCAGGTTTTTTTTCGTCTATATGCTAAAGAAATGTTAATTTTGCAGTACTAAAAATGTAAAATTATGTCAGATTTATCACAACAAGATTGGAATTCTCAATTAAAAACCGATAATCAAGCTATTATTCTAGACGTGAGAACAGAAGATGAGGTAGCGGAAGGTATAATACCTAATGCATTGCATATTGATATTTATAAAGGTCAAGGCTTTATTGAGGAAGTTGAGAAATTAGATAAAACAAAAAGTATATATGTGTATTGCAAGGCAGGAGGTAGAAGCGCTCAGGCATGCGCAGTAATGAGCCAATTAGGATTTAAAAACACCTATAACTTAATAGGAGGCTTTAGCGAATGGGAAGGAGAAACTACTAGTATATAATACCTAAATTAGAAAAAACATGAAATATTCAATATATCTATTTGTATTATTAATAGTGTCTCTTAGTAGCTGTACGAGTGATGGAGCTGGAGAAATTGTTGAAATTACTACAGAAGAAATGCAAACCTTTTTAAAAATGGAAGACGTGCAATTAATAGACGTTAGAACTCCAAAAGAATATCTTGCTGGTACTATTGATACTGCTCAAAATATAAACTTTTTATCTCCTACGTTTGATGTAGATATTCAAGCGCTTGATAAGGACAAGCCAGTTTTACTTTTTTGTCAAAAAGGAGGTCGAAGTGCTAAATGTGCAAAAAAAATGAAAGCATTAGGTTTTAAAAAGATATACGATTTAAGTGATGGATACTCAAAATGGAAACATAAAACAACCGCATTGACTCCTAAATCCTAATTAAAACCTTAATCCAAATCCAAACGAAAACCGTAAGCCTTCTTCACTATTAAAAAAGTTAAAAGTTCCTTGTACAGATTGTGCTGCAGAGACCCAAAACCCTCCACCATAATCGTTATGCCACTGTTTGGAAAAATCATTTTTTAACCATACTCTACCAACATCACCACCAACAAATATTCCTATTTGCAATGGTAAGGTTTTAGTTTTAAATGAATTAAATGCATATCTTAAATCTGCGCTACCTACTAAGGCATTTTTGCCAGTAAAACGTTCTGTTCTATAACCTCTTAATCCATTTTGGCCTCCAATATTTGCAGCTTGGTAAAATACAAGGTCGTCACCAAATCTTAATTGCGTTCTTAAATCTGTTTTTAAAACTAATTTTCTGTTTCTGGAAAGTGAATTGTAAAATCCAATGTCAGTATTTACATAGGCATAGGTGTTTTTAGTTTCACTAGGTTCTGTTTTTAAGCCAGTAGAAAAATCAAAAGTCATTGCTCTTGTAGGAACAATTTTATTATCAAAACTTCCATAATTAAAGTTACCTTCTATACCTGTAAAAAAGCGTCTTTTGTAAAAATCATTATTACTAGATGCGGCAAAGGTTTCGATAAAACGATCGGAAGTTTTTCCTATTTTTATACCTTCAGCAATTAATTTAACTCCATAGTCACTACCAAAATTTCCTTTTTTAATAATGCCAATGCTAGCACTATATATACTGGTTTTAACTCGGTTATAATCTAAGTCTAATGCATCGTCATTATTTATGGTTTCATTTCCGTATCCAAAAAAGTTATTCGAAAAATTTTCGCTTGTTAATTTACCAGAAGCTTGTAGGTTCCAATCTCCAAAAAAGTTTGCAAATTCGCCTGTGTAATCTAAGCTGAAGCCATTAGTCGCAAAATAGTAGCCTGCTTTAAATTTATGTTGTGAAGAAAACGGATTACGAGTAAATCCTTTTTTAGTTATCACTTTACTTACGCCTAATAAAAAACCATCATCTGGGTTGTATCCTAAACTAGGAGTTATAGTACCAGTTTTAACAATGTTTTTATTAAAGTCGAACAGGTTATGCGTATAAATATCTGTAAAATCTATTTTTGCACCATTGTTTTCTTCAATTGTGTTTTTCTTAGATTTATGATCGTAAACTCTTATTCGTCTTCCGTTTTTTATTCTATAAATATCGTTGTTTTGTCCACCAATAATTCTGGTGTAAATAGGGTTGTTAGCTTTTCCGCTTACTTCAAAAACATCATCATCATCCAATCCATAAATCCAAAGCTCTTTGGTTATATTCCTATTAAAGGTTCTATCCACTAAAACTTCTCCTTTTTCTCCACCAATAATTCTTGAGATTTTAACATTGGTTTCATTGTCTCCTGTTCTTGTAATCTCTATAAAATCGTCTTTATCTGTACCTGTAAGGATTACTAATTCGTTTAGATAATTGTAATAGCGTTCTGCAATATCTTTAATGTTTGCTCTACGTCCTTTTAATTTTTCTTGTATATCTTTTAAAGAGGCATCGTTAACTTCTTTAGGTACACGCGAAAATGCTTTTGCTATAACTTGATCTGTGATGTGAGTTTGTAGATATTCTGCTTGTTTTAACCAAACGTCTTTACCTGATTGTTGAATAAGCACTTTATCTAATTTAATTCCTGCACTATTCATCCATTTTACATCTTTTAACTCCGCATCGTAAACTTGTAATTGGTTTGATGCTCCAGAGAGAGTTCTTACTACATCTAAAAGTGCACCATCAAAATTAGAGAATACCTGATCGCGATCCCTTGGAATGGGTTTAAATAACTTGTCACCATTTTCTTGGTCAAATTGCGCCCATCTCCATTGGTCTTGGTGCCTGTCCCAATCACCTAATAACATATCGAAAAGGCGAGCACGTATGTAAGCGTTTTCGTCTATTTTGTATTTTTCGTCTTCTCTAATTTTAGCTATAATATCGTGAGTGCTTTCTAAATCGTCTGCATAACCAAAGTTTCTTTCGTCGGTGTAATTTTTTTCTGGTCGTTCTTCAATCATATACAACTCGTCTCCGTAATCAGTATTATAATCGCCTAAATATTTGTGTTTTGGAATGTAAAACAAACGTGGATTTGTATGATATACATCTGCAGCATTAGATAATTCTGGAACCGCAAGAAACGCGTAAGGATGTGCAGCAGTATAAAAGTCTAATACTAAATTTTCTACAGTTGTATTATCAAAATCATCTTCTATATACGTGTCTTTAAATAATACAGTTTGCAAATATTGTGTTGCACTTTTACGAAGCGCTCTCATATTTAATTGTCGGCCATCTTTTAATTGTAGTCGTAGTGATTTTGTTTGGTGTCCTCCACCAGCTCTTACAATTTCTAAGCCTCCATATAAAGTGTCTAAAGTTGCAACGTTAACTTTTATTTTTGTACTATAAATATCGCGATAACGATCACCTAAAAGGACTTCGTAGAATCCCGTTTTTTCAGTTTCTTCTTTAGAATATATTGAAGTTTCAATAGTTTCCGGAAAAGTATCAGGTAGTGTATCTGTATTAAAAACATCTCTTGTTTTTGGGAGTACTTCTTTTGTGTACAATAACTTTGGGTTTCCGTTTTCTTCACCATAAAAGCTTACCCAAGTACTTCCATCATCATAAATTGTTAATTGTGCAAAACCTTGTCTTCCGTAAGCAAATAATCCATTATTATTTAAAGCTACTACAGCTTCTTTAGCGCCAGAACCAGAAACAATTTGTTTTATGGAGTTGTTTTCTATGTATTGTAAAGTATGTTCGTGGCCAGAAGCAAAGACAATATTATCGTACTCTAAAGCTAAGGTTTCTATACGTTTCATTAGCTCATTATAACGTTCATTATATCTATCTTGAATAGAGACACCACCTTGCGTTCTAATTTGTGTGATTAAAGAACCAAGAATAGGAAATGGAACTTTAGATTGTGTTGGATATAAATGTTTTTTTGCAGAATAAAAACCTCCATGTAAGCCATTAGTAAACATTGGATGGTGCATGGCAAAAACTACTCTTTTATTTTGCGCTTTTTTAAGCTCGCCTTCTAACTCTTCTAAAAAACGTTTTCTTGTTTTTATTTCACATTTATCATTTATTGTTGGGTTATTGTTCCAATTTTCTAAATACCATTGCGTATCTATAACTATTAATTGCACTTTATCACTTGCCTCAATACTTTCTAACGGGCAACCATTTTCAGGCTTGTAAGTGTTTTTGCCTAATGCCTCTTCAATGTATTTTTCTTGGCGTTTAACACCTTTAACACCATCTGCATACCAATCGTGGTTTCCTGGTAAAAATACAGTTTCGCCTTTAAAATTTGAAACCGATTTTATTTGAGAATCCAAATGATTAACAGCATAATCTCTACCTTTTTCATTTTCATCAGGAAGTCCAGAGGGATAAATATTATCTCCTAAAAATAATGCGTAATCTCCTTTGTTACTCGTAGTTTCTATATGTTTTTTAAATATTGTTAATGCAGTAGATAAACCATTAATAGGAGATTTTCCTGCATCTCCAATAAGATAGAATGTTCTATGAATATCTTTTGTTGGTAATGGTTCTATTTGCTTATTAGGCTCTTTATATTGTGCTTTGTGAGAGGCACAATTTGTTGCAAGAACAGTAATAATTAAGAGTAGAGCTGTTTTAAGTTTATACATATTAGATTTTTCGGTATTTTTTTTAGTATTTTGTTATTCATCAAAATTAAAAAGAATATGTCTACAATAATTGAAATTACTGATAAATATGTAATTGATTTATTTTCAGATAATTTACCAAATACATTTACTTATCACAATTATGAGCATACTAAGCGTGTATGTGAAAGTACAAAAGAAATTATTGAAAATTCAGAGGTGAGTGCAAATGAGTCAGAAATTTTACTCTTAGCATCATTATTACATGATATTGGATACATTAATACTCGAAAAGGACACGAATTAGAGAGTGTAAAGCTTGCTACAGCTTTTTTGAAAGAGCAAGGTGTTGATCAAGATAAAATAGAAGCAGTTAATGCTTGTATAATGGCAACAAAACTAGGTGTTGAGCCAACAAACAAATTAGAAGAAATTATTAAAGATGCAGACTCTTCTCATTTTGGCAAAAAATATTTTGAAGAGGTTAGCGAGTTGTTACGCATTGAATTAGAGTTACAACACGTAAAAGTATATACTCTTAAAGAATGGCGAAAAGAGAATGTAAAAATGCTTGGCAAAAAACATAAGTATTATACAGATTACGCTAAGAAAAAATGGGGCAAACGAAAAAAGAAAAACCTCGCCAAGCTTATGGAGTCTAAGCAAAAGCAACGCGCTAAGGAGAATAAAGAAGATTTAAAAGCGCGTTACAAAGCCAAGTATAAAAACGAAAGTTCTGAGCGAGGTGTGCAAACGTTATTTAGAGTGGCATTAAGAAACCATATAAAACTAAGTGATATTGCAGATACTAAAGCCAATATTCTACTTTCTGTAAATGCGATTATAATATCTTTAGTGCTATCTAACTTAATCTCTAAGTTAGATAATCCTTCTAATTACTATTTAATCTATCCAACAGCAATATTTGTTATTTTTAGTGTGGCTTCCGTTATATTATCTATTGTAGCAACTCGACCAAATGTAACACGAGGAGAATTTACCAAAGAAGATGTAAAAGACAGAAAAGTAAACCTTCTGTTTTTTGGGAATTTTCATAGAATGAAACTCGAAGAATTTGAATGGGCTTTAGGCCAAATGTTAGAAGACAAAGAATATATCTATAGTAGCCTTAGTAAAGATTTATATTTTTTAGGAGTAGTATTAAACAAAAAATATAAAATCTTACGTATTACTTATACCATTTTTATGGCTGGTATCGTAATCTCTGTATTAGCATTTGCCATTGCATTTAGATTGCAAGGCATGAGATAATTTTAATTTAAAAAAAAAGCAGATGTCCAATACTACCAACTCGTTGCCAACATTAATTTGCATACCAGATATAAGTGGATTTACAGAGTTTATGAGCTCCACAGATATTGAGTTGAGTGCTCAGGTTATTCCAGCATTATTAAATAATGTAATTTATACCAACAAAATTGGATTAAAAGTTTCTGAAATTGAAGGCGATGCTATTTTGTTTTACAAAACAGGAGAATTACCAACATTTAAAGCTTTAATAGAGCAGTGTAGGTTGTTTTACACAGAGTTCTATAAGCAGTTAGAAGTGCTTCATCAAAAACATAAACACTTAATTAAAGAGAATGCAATACCAGATATATTGGGATTAAAAATCATTTTACATTATGGAGATGAAGTAAGCTCAGTGCCTATTGGAAAAAACATTAAGTTAATGGGTGAAGATGTTATATTAGCACATAGGCTTTTAAAAAACAAAGTACCTTTTGAAGAGTATATTTTGCTGTCTGAAAACATTTTAAATCAATATAAAGAAGACGAGATCGAACATCATTTTGCTTGGGGAAATTTACACGAAAAAGACACCTCTTATAAACATATAGGTGAAGTGTCTTACAGCTACATTAATTTAGAGCCATTAGTGGAATAATAAAAATATATAATTACTAATAAACAGGAAACATACATGAAGCATAGGTGTTTAATACTATTAATTACGCTGTTTGGTTTTATGTGTGGTCATACTCAAAACGACATTTCTTTTACATCTTCAGAGTTACAGTATGGCGTTTCGGCTAAGTTAAGTGTAGAGTTAGGCTATAGATTTGGGACAAATTTTGCTTTAAAAAAGAAAAATATTTTTAGCCCTGGTTTTAGACTAAGTATAACAGGTGGTGTTGGTTATGCTATTAATGGCGATGTTGGTGTTTTTCCTACGCTACATTCTGGAATCCTATTATTTAATATCGGAAGCATTGGTGCAAACCAAAGCTGTAAATGGTACACACCTCAAATACATTTTTTTTCAAATATTATTGCTACTGCTCAATTAGACAAAAAAGACTTTAGTCCCATAGAAAGGAGTGTGCCTTTTTACCATTTTTCAGAATTTACAGCAAATCCGCTTCAAAATCCATATAAATCCTCAATAAGTTTTGGCCTCAATCTAATAACAGTAAAAAAGAAAGAAACACAAAGAGTTGGCTTTTTTAATCTTAATATAGCAAGTAGAGCACAAATCTCTTATTATAACGATGGTGGACCAGTTTTAGGTTGGCCAGGCGATAATAGAGACAGGTATTATACAGGAGGATTAGTAATTAGTTACCATGGCGACATAAAAGACCCAATAGATTTAATAGAGTTGAGCTACCATAAATATACAGGATATCAAAAATATGCATTTGATGTAGCAGATAAATTACAGATAGATTATTTAAATTATAATGATAGTAACCAGTTTTCTTACAACCAACAGCGTTGGAGAGTAAATGCCTCTAATATAAATACTGGTTTTGGAGGTAGCGTATCTGTTTACAATTTAAACAGTATCGACTTGCAAGATTTTTTACATTTTAAAACAAATGTACCTTATCATCCAGATTATTACAGAGGTTATAGAGTTATGTTTGGCGCACGATATGAGTATAATAAATTATATATGCCACGATGAAAAAGTCCTTCATTTTAATTGTTATAGTACTATTAATCCTATCCTGTGGTAAATCTGGTTTGTCTACAGTGTCTAAAGATTATATAACCAATGTAAATACTTTGGGTAAATTAGAAATTAAGCCAGAACTCCTTTCTTATAGCATTTCAGAATTTGACATTTACGTCTATAATATTTGCGAAATTACAGCAAATGAAATTGACAATTATAGATTTTGTAATTGTCCAGAAGATTTTTTTGATAATCCTGAAATTAAAGATTTAAAAAAAGTAGAAGAAGTCTATATTTTAAAACATAAAATTTCGGATTTGGTTTTATACCTCACTACGTTTTCGCATAAATATATAAAAGAAGATAAAGGCTTTTTAAACAATAGCGAATACTACAAGGATAAAATTATTTTAGATCAAATAGAGTATGTTTATATAGGACGCTTCAACTCAAAAAATAATTGGATTCATTTTCCGAACTCTAAAAACAACGAAGACATAATTTTGCATTATTTACCTAATGATTTTCCTGAAAAATTAACCTTTTTAAAAGCAAACATTTCAACTTCAGAAAACAGATATACAATCTACGAGCCAATAGATTTAGGAAGTGTTTTTAAAGATACTCTAACTTATAAATTGTCACCTAACTATTCTATGGACTTTTACAAAAACAATAGTAGAATAGGAAAAGAGGAAGCAAAAACAATTAAAACTATACATATTATTTCTAGAAAAGGAAAAACCGAACTTGTATTTGCACCAGAAAATCCAAACGAGCGTTTATATAAAATATCTTCTAAACGTATTAAATACAAGCCAAACTTTGTGCTTATTGAGAATTAATATAAACTGCTATACTTTTTTATTAACCAAAAGGTTTAATTTATATTAGAAGTTTATTATTAAAACCATTATCTTTTCTAAGTATTTAGGCTAACCAATAAGCTTAATTTTTTTTAGAAGTTAATATAGTTCTAAACGCGAAGACAACGCAGTTCAACAACAATTAAAACAATAACTTATGAAAGCCATTTGGAACCATCAAATTATTGCAGAAAGTGACACTACTGTAGTGATTGAAAACAACCACTATTTCCCTCACGATTCTATAAAAAAAGAATTTTTTAAACCTAGCGATTTGCATTCTAATTGTCCATGGAAAGGTGAGGCATCTTATTATACTATAGAAGTTGGTGGAAAAATAAACAATAATGCAGCTTGGTTTTATAAAGATCCTTCAGAGTTAGCTAAAGGCATTAAAAATCATGTTGCATTTTGGAGAGGTGTTGAGGTTATTAAATAGTAGATAATAAATAAAATTAATTTAAAACATATAAAACAGTATTTTGAACACCTCACTTTTAGCACATTTTAAGGAAGTTCGTGAACAAACCGAAAACATTTGTAACCCTTTAGAAATAGAAGATTATTCGGTACAACCCATTATAGATGTTTCGCCACCAAAATGGCATCTTGCACATTCTACTTGGTTTTTTGAGCAATTTATTTTGGTGCCTCATAGCGAAAATTATAAGGTTCATAATGCAGATTTCGCATATTTATTTAATAGTTATTACAATAATGCTGGAGATCGTGTGCTAAGACCAAACAGAGGGTTAATGACGCGTCCAACAGTAAAACAAGTTTACGATTATAGAAAATATGTTACGGAACATCTTGCACAATTATTAGAAAAAAATGTCAAACAAGATGTTTTAAATTTAGTAGAAATTGGTATCAATCATGAGCAGCAACATCAAGAATTACTAGCCTACGATATAAAATACATTTTAGGACACCAACCTACATTCCCTTCTTATGCTAAGGCATTTCAGCTAAAAGAAGAAACTATTAAACAAGAATTTTTATCTGTTGAAGAAGGTGTTTATACCATTGGGCATCAAAACAACAGTTTTTGTTTCGACAACGAATTGGGAGTTCATAAAACCTATATTCAACCCTTTAAAATTTCAAATAAACTAGTTACAAATGCAGAATATATTGAGTTTATAGAAGCTGGTGGTTACACTAATTTTAATTTATGGCATGCCGAAGGTTGGGATTTTATAAATAAAAATACGATTACAACGCCATTATATTGGTATAAAATTGACGAAAATTGGCAATATTATAACCTAAATGGGTTAGAAACTATAGATCCAAATTTACCAGTAACACATATTAGTTATTACGAAGCATTTGCCTATGCACAATGGAAAGGTATGCGTTTGCCTACCGAATTTGAGTGGGAAGTTGCAGCAGACAAATTTAAATGGGGACAAGTTTGGGAATGGACAGCTAGTGCTTACCAACCCTATCCAAACTTTAAAAAAGCAGAAGGTGCATTAGGTGAATACAATGGCAAGTTTATGGTAAACCTTCAAGTGCTTCGTGGAGCATCTGTAGCCACAGCAAAAAACCATAGCAGAAAAACATATCGAAATTTCTTTCATGCTAGTTTACAATGGATGTTTTCTGGTATAAGATTAGTAGAATAAAAAAAATTAAATGAATCAATTTGGAAAAGACATTGTAGAAGGACTCTCTGCAAAAAATAAACATTTAGCATCAAAATATTTTTATGATGATGCAGGAAGCAAAATCTTTCAGGAAATCATGAATATGCCTGAATACTATTTAACCAACAGTGAGTTCGAAATACTGTCACTTCAATCCAAACAAATACTAGAAGCTGTAAACTTTAAGCAACCTTTTAATATTGTAGAACTTGGTGCTGGAGATGGTTTTAAAACCTTTAAATTATTAGAATATTTAGTAAAGGCAGAAGTTGATTTTTACTATGTGCCCATCGATATCTCGCAAGGCGCTATGGATGATTTAACATCTAAATTAAAACAAAAACTTCCTAATTTATCCATTCATCCTCGCGTAGGCGACTATTTTCAGATCTTAAATACTGAAAACACTAAAACAGATATCCCAAGTCTATTACTCTTTTTAGGTAGTAATATTGGCAATTATCTACCAGAAAAGGCAGTGAAATTAGTACAACTGTTTAGCGAAGGCATGAAAACTGGCGACAAACTACTCTTAGGTGTAGATTTAAAGAAAAACCCAAGAACCATCCAAAAAGCCTACGACGATCCTCACGGAATAACTAAGCGGTTTAATATTAATTTGCTACTAAGAATAAACAAAGAGTTTGATGCAGATTTTAAGCTCGATGATTTTGATTTTTATTGTTATTATAATCCCAATTCAGGGCAATTAAAAAGCTATTTAGTAAGCCTAAGAAAGCAAACAGTGGTTTTAAAAAAACTAAATAAAAGTTTTGATTTCGATTATAACGAATTAATTTGGACAGAACTTTCAAAAAAATACGACCTCCAAGAAATTGAAGCATTAGCCAAACAAAGTGGTTTAAAGTTACAAAAGCATTTTTTAGACTGTAAGCATTATTTTACAGATACTTTATTTGTAAAATAAAATTTAAAACAACTATAGGTTGCTTTAATTCTGCCTAAAATAAAACCCTCTAACAGCAACGCTTTAGAGGTTTTTTTTAGTGGAGTCCAAGCGATAGAGTTCGAACTTTTTGAATGAGGATATTGGGTTAATTGTCTCTAAATCAGTAATATTTGATTATCAAGTTTTTTAAGCATTGTTGTAAACAAGGTTTCTTTGTTTTATATGTAAATGCGTATAAAATTTTAATTTTTGCACATATTATATGTTTTAGCATATAAATCATTATATTTGTATATAATTATATTTAATTACATATAATGAAAGAATTAGCAGAATTTGTAAAAGAACGTAGAAAAGAAGTCGATTTAACTCAAGAGGAGTTTGCCGATAGAGCAGGAGTAGCACTTACCGTAATTCGAAAAATAGAGCAAAACAAAACAAATTTAAATTTGGGTAAAGTAAATCAAGTTTTAAAAATGTTTGGTCACAAACTTGTACCTGTGAGTTTAAAAGAATTAGATAATAATGAGGCAAGCTAGAATATATTACGATACCTTATTTTGTGGTCTTTTAACAGAGACAAATGATGGATATTACACCTTTAAGTATGAGGCTGATTATGTGAATCAATATTCAGAACAGTTTATAACCTTTACTATGCCTGTTAGAGAACAAGAATATAAAGAGAAGCGTTTGTTTGCTTTTTTTGAAGGCTTAATACCAGAAGGTTGGTTGTTAGATATTGCATCAAAAAGCTGGAAAATTAATAGAAATGACAGAATGGGTTTACTATTAGCTTGTTGTGAAAACTGTATTGGAGCAGTAAGTGTTAAAGCTGTAAATCAAAATGATGAGTAAGTGTTTATATTGTTATAAAGAAGTAGAGTCTGGTAGCGACTTTCATACAGCATGTAGCTTATCTTTTTTTGGTACAGAAACACCGCCTAAAATAGAATACTCTTTAAATGATATGCATGATTTGGCAAAACAAGTTGTTGAAAGAAGTGTGTCAGTTCCAGGAGTACAACCAAAATTATCCATGTCTGTATTAAACTATGATAAAGCCGATAGTAGATTAACAGTAGTTGGTGCATTAGGAGGAAATTATATTTTTAAACCACCATCTAAAGATTATGCAGAAATGCCAGCAAATGAGCATTTAACTATGAAAATGGCAAATCTATTTAATATTAGCGTTGTGCCTCATTCATTAATTAAATTAGCTTCAGGAGAATTGTCTTATATCACCAAACGAATTGATAGAGCAGAGGATGGGTCTAAAATACATATGATTGATATGTTTCAAGTAACAGAAGCTTTCGATAAATACCGAGGTTCAATGGAGCGCATAGGAACAGCAATTGACGCTCATGCAGATAATACATTATTGGATAAACTTCGTTTTTTTGAACTTACGCTCTTTAACTACCTAACTGCAAATAACGATATGCATTTAAAAAACTTTTCTATGATTAAAACATCTTATGGTTGGGCATTATCTCCAGCTTACGATTTGTTAAACACAACAATTGTTAATCCAGAAGATACCGAAGAATTAGCTTTAACAATTACTGGTAAGAAGAAAAAAATAACACTTCAAAATTTTCTTGACTTCGGTACAGGATTAGGATTGTCTAAAAAACAAATCAATAGTGTTTTAAAACGTTTTAAAAAGCAGAAAAAGGATGCGCTAGCTTTAATAGAAAAATCATTTTTAAGTGACGGTATGCAAGTAAATTATAAAACTATAGTAGAGCTTAGATTTAAAATTTTAAAATAGAGCTAAAAACCTATTTATGTAAAAAAAAGCCTCATAATCTATTGATTATGAGGCTTTGTGGAGTCGGAGAGAATCGAACTCTCGTCCAAACAAGTAATACAATAGCTTTCTACACGTTTATTTTCTTCTTAGGTTTTCGAGTTTAAGCTGGTTAGAAACAACCCACTTAAACCTTATCTTCTTCATCTCGAAAAGGCAACAAAGCACTACCTAATCTATATTGACATTTACGATATCTCAAATGGAACGCCGTCAATCATGGCTTTCCGGAGACATAAAGCTTGCTCACCTTGTGAGCCGAGGCTTAATCCTACTATAATTCGGATTAGGCAGCTAAAGCGTAGTTATTCTCGCCGTTTAAAAAGTTGAAATAAGTATTTACGAGTATAATTTCATTACTCGACGTGCTTACTAGTCCATTAATCTCGCTGTCAAAACCAGTCGACCCCAAATTTATGAGATAGTAAAATTTTAATTTACGATATCGAATTAATCCCAAACTTGTTTTGGGAACTCATCAATACCCTCTAAGTAATTTTTATGGCGTTACCCATTTTTGCTTTTAATGGCAAAAATCGGTCAGGCTATCACTACTCGCTCTCTGCGAGGAGCTCAAACAAGCCGTTCTATCCTTAACGCAAATCCAGATTACAACAATAAGTATAACAAGGAGTGCGAAATTACTAAAAATAGTAACTCAAAAGCCATTCCAAACTAAAATTATAATACAATTAAGAAAAAATGTCAGTAATTCATTTTAAATTTAATAAAAAGAAAAAAATTATGATTAAAAAAGGAACAACAGTCACCTGGAAATGGGGAAACGGAACCGCAAAAGGTAAAGTACAAGAAACCTACACCAAAGAAATTACAAAAACAATAAAAGGCAACACTATTACTCGTAAAGGCGAAGAAGGGAACAAAGCCTTATACATTAAGCAAGACGATGGCGATTTTGTGCTTAAAAGCGAAAGCGAAGTTAAACGCGCAGATTGATAGTCTATAATTTTGTTTAAGCATTAAAATCGACTTATTTTCGTAAACAAATAAAAATTCTATTTTTCTATGACATTCTCAATCATCACAGAACGTAAAAATCCACCAGACAGACGTGTTGTATTTTCACCACTAAAATTAGCAGAGGCCAAATCTAAATTTCCAAAAGCTACTTTTAAAGTAGAAGCTTCTCCAATACGCGTATTTAAAGACGAAGCCTATAAAGCACAAGGCTTTGAAGTCGCTAAAGATGTTTCTGATTGCGATGTAATGATTGGCGTAAAGGAAGTCCCAATAGAGGCTTTAATACCAAACAAAAAGTATTTTTTCTTTAGTCATACCATAAAAAAACAACCTTATAACCGCAAACTATTAAAGGCCATTTTAGATAAAAAAATCGAAATGTTCGATCACGAAACCATTGTAAAACAAAGTGGAGCACGTTTAATTGGTTTTGGTCGTTATGCTGGTTTGGTAGGCGCTTACAATGGGTTTAGAGCCTTAGGTTTAAGAGATGGACTATTCACACTTCCAAAAGTAGAAACCCTTGCAGATTTAAACGAGGTAAAAGCAGAATTAAACAAAATAACGCTACCAAATATTAAAATACTACTTACAGGAACAGGTAAAGTTGCACAAGGAGCAAAAGAAATTTTAGACCATTTAAAAATTAAAGAAGTTAGCGACGCTTTATATCTTACCTCACAATTTTCAGAACCTGTTTATGTTATGGCAGACGTTATGGAATATGCAAAACGAAAAGATGGTAAAGTAGGTAATAAACAAGAGTTTTATAAAGACCCAACAGGTTACGAAAGTAATTTTATGCCTTATGCAAAAGAAACAGACTTTTTTATTGCAGGACATTTTTATGGAAACAATGCACCTTATTTATTTACAAGAGAAGACGCTAAACATAAAGACTTTCGTATAAATTTAGTAGCAGATATCTCTTGCGATATCGATGGACCAGTAGCCACTACCATTAGACCATCCACCATTGCAGACCCATTTTATGGCTACAATGCACAAACCGAAAAAGAAGTTGCTTTCGATGCCAAAAATGCAATAACAGTAATGGCTGTAGATAATTTGCCTTGCGAACTACCAAAAGATGCAAGCGAAGGTTTTGGAGAAATGTTTTTAGAACACGTAATACCAGCATTTTTTAATAACGATGAGCGTGGAATTTTAAAACGTGCGCAGATAACAACAAGCGAAGGGAAACTTACTAAGCGCTTTTCTTACCTGCAAGATTATGTAGATGGAAAAGAATAATTAAAAATGAGTACATAAAATAAAAAGACATTAAAGTGAAAATTCATAATTTGGTAGGAATTTTTAGACTTAAAATGTTATATTCATAGCAACCAAACCAAACATTATGAAATTAGTTAAACAACTATTACCAATTTTTCTATTAGTATGTTTTTTTTCTTGTGAAAAGGATAATAATATTCCTTTAAATGAAGACCAAACCACAGAAGAACCAGAATCTACATTCTCTGAAAATTTCGGAAACCAACTAAACGCACGTTTTTTAGGTAAAATTGTAAACGAAAACAACAATCCAATTTCTGGAGTCGCAGTAACCGTTGGAGGAGTGGTAGCAATTACAGATAGTAATGGTATATTCTCTATTGAGCAAGCTTCCGTTTTTGAGAATTTCGCCTATATAAGAGCAACAAAAGCAGGATTTATAGATGGATCTAGAGCTTTAATTCCATCGTCAGACACTGTAAATCAAGTTAACATAATGTTGTTGAGTTTAGAGCCAACAACAACAATTAATAGTGGAGAACAAAGCACTGTAAATTTACCTAACGGAACAGAGGTTATTTTCGATGGCGATTTTGTAGATGCTAATAATACTGCATATTCTGGAGCAGTAAAAGTAGTGTTAAAGCACTTAACTCCAGACGATGAAGCTATGGAATTGCAAATGCCAGGAATGTTATTTGCAGAAAATGCAAATGGAGAACCACGAGTTTTAGAAACTTACGGAATGATAGCAGTAGAGCTTCTTGATGCTTCTGGTGGAAAATTACAATTAGCAGAAGGTAGTACAGCACAAATATCTGCTCCAGTACCAACAAGTGTAAATGTAACACCAGATTCAATTCCACTTTGGGCTTTTGATGATGATAATGGCTATTGGAAAGAAGAAGGAGCAGCAACACTACAAGGTAATAAGTATGTTGGTAATGTTAGCCACTTTTCGTTTTGGAATTGGGATTTTCAATATCCTGCTGTAACAGTTTGTATTACCTTAACCGATTCCGATGGTAATTTACTCCCTTATACAGCATTAGATTTATACTCACCTGCTTTAGCCTCTACAGGAACGTATGGCTATACAGATGTAAACGGACAAGAATGTGGTTTAGTGCCAATGGACGATGAGTTAACGCTTACTGTTCCAAACTATGGTTGCGATAATAATAATTACACAACTACAATTGGACCTTTCTCTACAGACGAAAATATTACAATTGCAGTACCAGATGCTAATGCGCAAACAACCTATTTGCTTGGTTTTTTTAACGATTGTTCTGGAGAAGCAATTACTAATGGCTATATGCAGCTATTTTATAACGACTCTACGCAAACTATACCAATTACCAATGGAGCGTTAGATTTAATTATTGATTATTGTGATAATAACTCTGCGTTTTCTGCACAAGTAATCGATTTAAATAATAGTCAAACTACAGAAGTTTTTACAGGTAATTTTATGGATCCAACTACAGATATAGGATCGCAAATGTCTTGTGTAGATTTGTCAGATTCTGATGGCGATGGCGTAATTGATATAGACGAAGATTTAAATGGAGATAATGATTTAACAAACGACGATACAGACCAAGATGACATACCAGATTATTTAGATGAAGACGATGATAATGATGGCGTAAATACAATAGACGAAGATTACGATAACGATGGGAACCCAAAGAACGAGGATAGTGATGGTGACCAAATCCCAGATTATTTAGATGATTTAGATGTACAAATTTATCCTTCTGAGTTTGGTGGAGAAGGCTGTTTACCAAACTTAACTTTTAATTTTGACAATTTAATCGCTCAAGCATATTCTGGTTTAATTAATAATACCTATGCGTTTTACTTAACCGAAGCAGATGCGTTAGCAGATGTAAACCCATTGCCAAATCCATATACAGACGATGGTACAACAACTGTAGTTTTTGTGAAGGCTACCAATACTGTAAGTGGTCAAACTGCTATTTCTGAAGTTTATTTTTATGAAGAATACGTAGATTCCGACCAAGATGGATTAACAGATTGTGAGGAAACTACAGGAATTGATGGAAACTCTAATTGTAATCCAAACGGAAACATAACAGATCCAAACGATGCAGATAGTGATGATGATGGTTTTGATGATTGTGTAGAAGCACAAAATGGAACAGATCCAAATGATGCTTCTAGTTTCCCTGTTGCTCCTCCTATAGCACAAGAGGATCAAGTTGATGTACCTGGAAATAGTATAAATTATATTATTGATGTTTTATCAGATAATGGTTTTGGAGCTGATTCGTTTGGTGATAGTGGTCCAAATAATGGACAGATAGATGTTGTATCAAGTACAACTACAGAAGGTGGTTTAGTAACTGTTGATGATGGAGGTACGCCAAATGATCCAACAGATGATACAATATTATATACACCATCAAACAACTTTGTTGGAGTAGATACGTTTCAATACTACATTACTTCTGCTTCTGGAGAAACGGCAACAGCTACAGTAACTGTTACTGTAAATTAATCTAAAACATAAAAAAGGCTTCCAAACGGAAGCCTTTTTTATTTACTGAATATTGAGTTAATTTAAGGCTTCAACAAATCTACCATCATATCAATTTCATTTACTAGCTTTTCATTAGAGCCACTAAACCCAACAGCTTTAAAGTTTATTTTACCACTTGGACCAATAATAATTTTAGTTGGTATGCCAGTAATATCAAAGTTACTTGCCACTTGGTATTTGTTACTGTCTTTTATTTTTTCATCTATTAATACATGAAAATCGTAGTTGTTATCTTTAATAAATTTAGCGACTTTTTCTTCTCTTTTTGCTCCATCTTCAAAAGTATCTACAAATAAAAACACAACATCCTTATTATCTTTGTATTTAGTAACCGCTTGTTGCATACCAGGAAAAGAGGCTTTACAAGGTCCACACCAAGTTGCCCAGAAATCTAATATTACCGTTTTTCCTTTTAAAGAGGCTAAGGTTACGTTTTCACCATCAAGATTTTTTAAATTAAAATCTGGAGCTTCTTCGCTAATCATTGAATTTTTAAGTTCCTCAAATTCCTTAGCTTGTGCTTTTGCTTGCAAATCGGCTAAAATGGCATCGCCTTTTGTTCCTAATGCGTTGTGAGCAGCTATGTAAAACGCGTTTATTTTTGCAGAACTATGACCTTCTTCAATAAAATGTGCAGCTTTATCTTTTGCTGTTTCATATTGTTTATCTGCCATTAAAAACTCAATATAACGCGCGTTCAATTCAGCGTCTGTTCCTTTTCCAATCGCTTTACTTTGGTACTTGATTGCTTCTTTTATATTGCCTTGCTTAAATTGAATTAATGCATAAGTATCTGCATACATGTTATAAGCGCTTTCTAGATTTTTTTTGTATTGTTTAGGTGTATAATAAAGCGGTTTATTCTCTAATGTGTTTTTTTCGTCTTCAACTAAATCTAAAGATTGTTTAGAGATAGTGCTTGCCATTTCTAAATTTTCTCCTTTTTCGGCAAGAGGCCAAGCTACAGAATTGTATAGAGAGGCTTTTATCGATTTATCTTTAATATAACCTACGTACTGGTTGTACTTATCCATATTTCCTGCATTTTGATGTCCCATAGCTAATGCTCGAAATGCAAATTTTGCACTTTCAGATTTTAGTATCGCCTCTTTATTGTTATTGAAAATATTTTCTTGTTCTTTTAAAGATTTCGCATCAAAAAACTCATTAATAACTGCTCTGCTTGCGTATTTACTGTTTGGAAAGTTTTGTTTCACAATTTGAGCAATAGAGTCTCCACGTTTAGTGTCTCTAGTAGTATAATAATAGCCTGCTAATGCAGAGTAATCTTTTTCTCCCAATTCCTTTTTAGAGGTGATCTCAGAAATGTATTGCTCTGCAACTGCTTTCCCTTTTTTAGGGTCTAATTGTCTTGCTAAATTAATGTGCATTGATGCTAAATCTTCTTTTAATTCAGGATGGTTAGTAATGGTTTGTTCAATTGTTGCTAATATTGCCTTATTATCAGCTTTTAAACCATAATTTTGTCCTGTTTGTAAAAGGTAGAAGCCTTTGGCTGCTTCGGCAGTACTAACTATATTGTCTTTGCTGTTTTTTGCAGCAAATAGATACCCTTTTTTGTCATTATCGTCATAGTTATCATTCACTTTAAAATTAAAAGCAACTGCAGCAATAGAGTCTGGAATGGTAATAGTTGCTTTATTATCGTTAAAATCTAAATCATAAGCCAAAACACCATCGTGTTTTACTTGGTAATAATGGCTGTCGCCTAAATCTCCAGTACCATTATATGTTATTGTAAATGGCTGGTTTTGTGTAATGTATTCCGAAGAAAATGTGAAGTCACCTATTTCAAACGGAGTGGTTTCTTTTTTGTCCTCTTTACACGAAGAGACAATTAATAGAAGTAATAAAAACTGAACTACAGATTTTTTCATTGTAAACTTTTTTTGATTAGAATACTAAACTTACATAAATCACACTTCCGAAGCTAATTTTTTATAATTTTTTTACATTAAATTCTAAGAATGAGGCTATTAACCAATAGCCAAGACTTAAAAATGCACCAACAATAATTGTAAATAGCCAAGCCTCACTATGCGTTGAAGGTTGTGTTAGAATTGTCCAAATATCTAAAATAATAAGTTGAGGATGATTTAGTATTTCCCAAGAATTATAACGTAAAAACCGACCTAAATACATTCCAAAACTAGATAAGAAAAATAGACTATAAAATAAGGGTTGCCAAAACTTTTTAAACTGCCTGTTTATAATAGTTTTAAAATCGATTATAGAAAAATAGAATAACAGTAAACCACTAATTGCAAAGGTTGAGATTACGAGTACATCCAACCAGATAAATTTAGGATTGCTTAATCTTAAATGAAACAAATCTGTAATAATATAAGGTGCATTTGGTAAAAACAGAAGCCAAACTGTAAAGCATATACTAAATGTAAAAATGGACATTTTTTTTAATGTGAGTAAATAGCACGTTATCGCAAATGGGATAGTAGCTAAAAATAAATTCCATACTAAAAAAAGAAAATGGTAGGATTGTGTGAGCTTTATTCTAACCATAAGTAATACTATGCTAAATAGCATTACTGTAGTTAAAGCGATTATGGTTTTAAACCTGTTGGTTAATAAATATTCAATTGTTTTCATTGCTAATAAATTTTAAATCTAGTACTAGAATAGTGAGTGTGCCTAAGCTATAGGCTATTAAATCTTGAATGCTAAAATGACTGCCAAGTACAGTTGCTACTACATAATTATCTCTTAATTGTAGCCAGTCTAAAACATTAAAAAGCTGAAGAAATTCAATTCCAAAAGCAATGATTAAAGTAAGTATTGCAATAGGTATTGGTTTATAGTTAGAAACACTTCTAAAAAAGCAATAGACTAACATTACAGATAAGTAATCGCCAACAGTAAAGCGTATAAAACCATCTTTTAAAAATAGAGCAATGGCTATTTCTACTGCGAGAAGAAAGCAGAAACAGATAAAATAGAAGGGTTTAAAGGTAAGTTTCATTGGATGTCTATTTTTTTACCTAAAAATTTAGGCTGTACACTAAAAACAATATCTATTACAGCTTTTGTTTTGGCTAAGTATTCTCTTAAATTTGTTTTTAAACCGTAACGACCATTAATATCTTTTGCGTTGTAAGCAATGGCATTAATTCCTTTTTTTTGAGCAAGATATACTGCTCGTTCGTTGTGAAATTGTTGTGAAATAATGGTACACTCTGTAACACTAAAAATAGCGTTTGCACGTACTACTGAGTCTAAAGTCCTAAAGCCAGCATAATCTAAAAATATTTTGTGTTTTGGGATGCCTTTAGCTATTAAATCGTTTTTAAAGTCGGAGGGCTCATCGTAGTCTTTTCGGCTATTGTCGCCACTTATTAATAGGTATTCTATTTTTCCTGCTTTGTAGAGCGCTTCAGCAGCTTCTAAACGGTATTTGTAATATAAATTCATTCTGTTTTCATTAGTAAATTTACTTGCACCTAAAACTAATCCTACCTTATTTTCTGGAATAGTTTCAATATTAGAAAACGTCTTTCCTTCAGCATTAAAAATAATAAGCATATTACATAATATTATAAAGCTAGTAATTAGTAAACCTACAATAAACAACCGTTTTGTGTATTTAAATAGCTTCTTTTTAATTGTGCTCATAATGTAATATTTTAATGGTTTGTAATTGTTTTTTAGAGAAAATGGCTTGCTTAAAATCTTTCATATTTATCTTTAAAAGTGGCTTAAAGTCTAAGCTATGAAACGTATTAGCTTGCCTTCCTATGTGATAGGATTTTATATAATAACCCAAATAATCAGGTAATAGTATGGTACCTAAAATTACTGCTCCAAAAAGATATGGACTGCGTTTGCCATTGCCTAGGCTGAGGTATTGTAGTGCGATTTCGTCTTCCACTTTTGTGCAATAACCAGTAAGTACGTGGTAGCAATCGTGTCGTTCTACTTTTGGAATAAGCTCAAAATTATTAGTCTCTAAAAACACACCTAAGTGATAGCCAAATGTGGTTTTTGAGTAGGAGAGGAGCTCTTTTTTAGAAATTCCCCAAGGCTCGTGGTTTTTAAATAGCTGAGTATATAGTTTGCTCGACACCTCAAATAGCCAGTTTATAAGTTGTTTTCTTAATGCTTTCATAGTCTATTTTTGTTTTGCAAACCAAACCCAAGATTGAGCAGTTGTGATGTAAGCGGTTATTAAAAAACTAATTATAAACACCTCCGAATTAAAAGTGTAAATCCCAAAAGCGCATACGCTAAAAGCGACTATTGTATAAAAAGGAAAATAGTTTTTAAATACTTTTTTCCTATCCATGTCTTTATTGCTAAAAATCCAAAACACAGGACATATTGTTGCAACTATCACTATTGTAACACAGATCCCAATGGGAATTATTGACAGTATAGCCAATCCTAACATATCTGTATCAAAATCTATGTCGTCTGTAAAATTTATAGTCCAAAACACCACAAAGGCTAAAAGTATGGACTTCCCTATGTTTGCTGAAATGTTCATTAGTAATTCTCTTTTTGGATATTAGAAATCGTATAGTTTGCGAAGGTGTATTCTTGCCAATTTCTGTTTGTTACTAGTTGTACATAATCTTGGTATTTATAATCAATTTTACGATGTTGTGTAGCGTCTAAAACTTTTGTTTTGCTATAAGCGTTTAGTAATTCTGCATTGTTGTTAGAGAGGTTTATCAAGTAGTCCAAATCTAAATTTTGAGCATAATTAATATTGTATTTAGTAATTTCATTATCCCAATTTATAGTACTACCTAACAATAGGATTACAAATGCGATTTGAGTATTTACTCTAAACAAAAACAATAAGTTTTTAATGCTATACACCTTTAAAAACGTGGTTACTAAACCAATAAATGTGAGCAATAAATACACATATACACCAATGCGTTTATACGTAAATCCAAAAGCAGAAACATACTCATGGTTTTTTATAGCGATAAGAATAACCAAAATAGCATTTAGAAATATCCAACCATACGATAGATTTTTAATTGTGTTATTATCCTTATAAAAATTAAGATTTCCTCTAAAAAAGTACAGTATTATGGCAATAGCAATCACTATCGACGCAATTAAAGCGTTAATGCCATTATGCACATTATTAGATAAACCTGCAGCAGTATAAAGGTTTTTACTGTTTAATGCAATAAGATCTGTGATCACATAAAACACTATTAATATATTTAGAAAAACCATTAACGTTGTCCCTAATTGTGTTTCTTTTTTTAGCGCTTCCGCAGAAGCGTTCTCCGTTTTAACAAGTGTATTTCCGGTATTTAAATCGGCTTGTGTTGTTGTCTCTACTTGTATTGGATTTATAATATTACTGAATAAGAAATAGCCTAAAATCGAAAATAGAATCCATTGTAAGTTGATAAAACTGAAACTAATTTGAGAGATTAAATCGTTAAAAACCGAATTTCCATTTTTATAAAGCAGTATAAAAACGACAATAAACACTATTGGAATTCCAATAAGTTTTGTCCAATGCCAAACATCAATATCTTTTTTTAGTTTTGGTTGCCCTTTGGTGTCATCAAAATCAACATTACGATGGTACCATCCACCAATACTAGAAAATAATCCATTTAACCAACTTACAAATAGAGAAGACTTAGATTCTGTAATTTTACCAATAACAGTAAAAAAGGCAATACAATTTGTAATAATAGATAAGTAAGTATGTTGGTAAAACACCAAAACAGCAGTTATAAAATAAATAGAAGTATAAAGAAGTGTGGTTTTGTTTTTAAATGCTTTAGTATTATTAATAGCTAATACAACGATTGTAAACACACTAAAAACCGAAAGATTTAAACCTAGGTTTTGTTGGTAAAATAATGTACTAAATAAAATAGACGAGATAATAATGGTAAGTTGTTTCATAATAGTTATTTAAAAGTACTTTGAAATACAAAGTAAGTAGATAAAAAAATAGAGTTAAGTTTTATTTATTAATTTTTCTAAAGCATTAATATGCTTTTTAAACTCAGCCTTTCCGAGTTTAGTAGTACTGTATCGTGTATTTGGTTTTCTGCCAATAAACTGTTTTTCGACTGTAATATATTCAGCTTTTTCAAGTGCTTTGGTATGGCTGGCTAAATTACCATCTGTGGCACCTAAAAGGTTTTTTAGCATATTAAAATCGGCATACTCATTCACCATTAAAATAGACATAATGCCTAATCTTATTCTGTGATCAAATACTTTGTTAATGTTTGTTATTATGCTCATAATACTTCCTGCGAAGGCAGGAATTTTATTTTAAATGATATTAATAGTTTAGCTGTTTACAATAATAGTTTGTTGTTTACAATATGTCTTTATACCAATTAGTTTCTACTTCCATAATTAATTTCATTATCGTCAATTTTTTTCATTTTACTAAAAAGCAACGCTATGGCAAAGCTTATAATACCAATTACTAATGCCACAGGAATTAATAATATTACGCCTTGTTTTAAAGTTTTACGTTTGGCCTTTTGGTTTAAATACAGTTGTGCATCTTCGGTAACTTCATTACCACTTATAGTACCATTTTTGTCTGCATCAAACACTTCAAACTGTGCTGTAAATTTTTTGTCAGAATAATAGGTGTAAGCCAGTCCGCAACCATAAATAATTAATGTTACAATCACTCCAATTTTTAGTGCTTTTTTCATTTTGTATCGTATTTAAAATGCATAATACTGCCATAAACTATGTGCATAATTCCAAAGCCAGCAACCCAAAACCAGAAGCCATAACTAGGCAAAAATGCACAGATTAATCCTAAAATAATTTCGGTATAGCCTAAATAGCGAATATCGCCAATACTATATTTTGAAGCATTTACTAATGCCAATCCATAAAATATTAGCATTAAAGCTGCTGTGTGTCCATAACGTTCTTGGTTTAAAATAATAAGAATATATATTCCACCAGTAATTAACGGAATTAAAAAGTTTAAAAGCAAACGCTTGGAGGAGTTATCCCAAATTTTTTCACCAGTTTTTTTTGCTTTTCTAGTGGTTAAATAAATACCAGTTGCAATACTTAAAAACGCAACTCCCATTAAAATAGCAACACAAATTATAAAAATTTTACCATCTAATATTAAATAGCCTCTAGTAGAGTTGCTTACTATATAATAGGCTACAGCAGCACCTATTAAGGCATATACTCCAGCTAAAATACCAGAGAGACCACTAAGGGAAATAAAGCGAGAACTTTTGTTCATTAAGTTTTTAATCTCACTGATGTCTTTTAAATAATCCTGTTCGCTCATAATAAAAAGTACTTTGAATTACAAAGTAAATAAAAATAATCCAATGTTCTCTTATAAATTTTTTTTAATTTTATAAAACGTTTAAAAAAATTATGGGCTCTTATAGTTGTCACTTCGAGTGAAATTCTTTTTTCAGAATTTTGTATCGAGAAGTTCTAAGTTTTGATTGGGTTCTCGATACATTTCTCCTAACGTCGAAACACTCGAACTGACGTGACGTGATTACTTAAAACTTATTATAAAAATAAAATGTTGTGCTTTGCGTAACATCACTTCGAGCGATTTATGAGAACGAACAAATTGTATAAACAAGTTCTAAGTTTTGATTGGGTTCTCGATACATTTCTCCTAACGTCGAAACACTCGAACTGACGTGATTACTTAAAACTTATTATAAAAATAAAATGTTGTGCTTTGCGTAACATCATTTCGAGTGATTTGTGAGAGTATCGAAATCAAAATATTATTTGCTTGAAGTCACCTAAGCGAAGTTTATACAAATTGTGTCGAGAATCTGTTAAAAACTAGAATGGTATCTTTACTTATAATTTTTTTCGATACATTTCTACTAAAGTCGAAACACTCGAACTGATACGTTTATTTTAATTTGATTATTTTAAATACTATGAAACCTGCCGAAGAATACATACTTAACCAGCCAGAACCTTATCGTTCTATTTTAATGCATTTGCAACTTGTTTTGGAGCATACTTTGCCAGATGCAGAATTAAAATATAAATGGCGAATTCCCTGTTATTATTTAGGCGAAACACCTGTTTGTTATTTTAATGCTAGTCATAAAAAACAATTTGTGGATGTAGGTTTTTGGCACTCGGCTTATCTAGAAAAATTTAACCATTATTTGGTTAGCGAAAACCGAAAGGTTGTAAAATCCTTACGTTATAAAACCTTGGAAGCTATAGATGATGCTATTTTTATTGCCATCTTAAAAGAGGCAGAAAAACAAAAAGGAAAATCGTTTTATAATCCTAAAAAGGAAAATAATTAATTTCGAAACACTGTTTTTAAATAGGATTGTAACGGGTTACTTTTCTGTTTGTAGCATTAAAATCTACAACATGATAATGAATTTGATCTTTGTTATCAAACTCTCCATTGTTATTTGAATCTTCTAGACTACGGAAGTATAATTTATTATTAACAGTAATAACTTTCCAATCTATTAACTCATGAAACTCTTCGGTTAATTTTATAAAATTAGAACCATCAATTGCACTCATGTATAACGACTTTACATCGTTATTATCTAGTTTTTTGTCTAAATTAGTGTCTTTATCAATGACTTTGTAAACTAAAAACTGCTCTTGTTTAGAGTTATAAATGTCTCTTAAAAAAGTAATGGTTTGGATTCTAATATTACTGTTTGTTAAAGATGTAATGTTTCCTGTATCTAGAGATTCAAACTTTATATTAAGTAAATCGCCATTTATTTGATACCGATTAAAGCTAGAAATATTAAAACTACCTGATTTACCATAACTAGAAGACCCAAAACCAATTTTGCTTCTAGATTTATACATTTTATATTCTCCTATAGGATGAATTAAAAAGCGAGTACTGTCTATATGTATTGGTATATCTGCAACTTCTATTAATGTAGAATCTTTTTCTAAAGCCATATTTTGTTTGGCATCATTAGTTGTAACAATTTTTTTCTCACGTTTAGAGTTACTACACGAAACAGAAATAACTAGTAGAAAAATTAAAAGAAGTCTCATAGATTTATAAAGTGTTTATAGTTTTTCTAATGGCCACTAAATTACTCAATAAGCCTTCTAAATTGTCTAAATGCAACATGTTTGCACCATCACTTTTTGCATTTGCAGGATCAAAATGAGTTTCTATAAATAAACCATCTACATTATTTACAATTCCAGCTCGTGCAATAGTTTCTATCATATCTGGTCGTCCTCCAGTAACACCAACACTTTGGTTGGGTTGTTGTAAAGAGTGTGTAACATCTAAAACAGTAGGAGCATAGCTTCGCATTGTTGGTATGCCTCTAAAATCGACTATCATATCTTGGTAACCAAACATAGTTCCTCGGTCTGTTATCCAAGCTTTGTCGCTACCAGAATCTTTTACTTTTTGCACAGCGTGTTTCATGGCTTCTGGGCTCATAAACTGTCCTTTCTTTAAATTAACCACTTTACCTGTTTTTGCAGCAGCTACTACCAAATCGGTTTGGCGTACTAAAAAAGCAGGAATTTGCAACACATCTACATATTGTGCTGCTTTTGCAGCATCGCTAACTTCGTGAATGTCTGTAACGGTTGGGACATCAAATTTTTCGGATACTTTGGCAAGTATTTCTAATGCTTTTTCGTCTCCAATACCTGTAAAACTGTCTATTCTACTTCTGTTTGCCTTTTTAAAGCTGCCTTTAAATACATAAGGGATTTCTAGTTTATTGGTAATAGTAACCACTTTGTCGGCAATACGAAATGCCATTTCTTCACTTTCTATAGCACATGGTCCACATAAAAGGAAAAAATTATTAGAATTAGTATGTTTTATTTTAGGTATGTCTTGCAGTTGCATAAGTTGTAGTCTTAAATTTAAGGTACAAAGTTACTATTAAAAAACTACTTTTTGGCAAGCACTGCATTAGCGATAGAAGCGGCATCCTTTTTTTTGCTTCGGCTAATGGCAAAAAAAAGATATAGTGGATAGCGCGACGCTTTGTTGCTGAGTTAGTTACCATAATTAAAGCGCTTAAAATGGCTAGCAACAAAGGGGAATGCCCAAATAAAAATAAAATAGATATTTATCCATAAAAATTAAGTACCTTTGCACGCTTAAAATAAGGCACTAATAGAATGGGCAAAACAAAAAATATTGCAATTATTGCACACGTCGATCACGGAAAAACAACTTTGGTTGATAAAATTATGTATCACTGTCAACTGTTTCGTGAAAACGAAAATACAGGTGATTTAATTTTAGATAACAACGATTTGGAGCGTGAGAGAGGAATTACAATTACTTCTAAAAACGTTTCTGTAGTTTACAAGGATACTAAAATTAATATTATTGACACTCCTGGTCACGCGGATTTTGGAGGAGAAGTGGAGCGTGTATTAAACATGGCAGATGGTGTTTTACTTTTAGTAGATGCTTTTGAAGGTCCAATGCCACAAACGCGTTTTGTTTTACAAAAAGCAATTGATTTAGGTTTAAAACCTTGTGTGGTTATCAATAAGGTTGATAAAGAAAACTGTACTCCAGATGAGGTGCACGAAAAAGTGTTTGACTTAATGTTTGAGCTTGGTGCAGAGGAGTGGCAATTAGATTTCCCAACGGTTTATGGCTCTGCCAAAAACAATTGGATGAGTGACGATTGGAAAAAAGAAACAGAAAATATTGAGCCACTTTTAGATATGGTTATTGAGCATATTCCTGAGCCTAAAATTGAGGAAGGAACGACGCAAATGCTTATTACATCTTTAGATTTTTCTTCGTTTACTGGTCGTATTGCAATTGGTAGATTAACACGAGGTGGTTTAAAGGTAGGACAAAATATATCTTTAGTGAAAAGAGATGGTTCTATTGTTAAAAATAAAATTAAAGAGCTTCATACTTTTGAAGGTTTAGGCCGTTTAAAAGTAGAGCAAGTAGAAACAGGAGACATTTGTGCTATTGTTGGTTTAGAAGGTTTTGAAATTGGTGATACTGTTGCCGATTTTGAAAATCCTGAAGGCTTAAAAACAATTGCTATTGATGAGCCAACAATGAGTATGTTGTTTACTATTAACGATTCGCCTTTCTTTGGACAAGACGGAAAGTTTGTAACGTCTCGTCATATTAAAGATCGTTTAAATAAAGAGCTTGAAAAAAACTTAGCCTTACGTGTTGAGGAAACAGATAGTGCAGATAAATTTATGGTTTTTGGTCGTGGTGTCTTACACTTATCGGTTTTAATAGAAACTATGCGTCGCGAAGGTTACGAGCTTCAAATTGGACAACCACAAGTTATCATAAAAGAAATTGATGGTGTTAAATGTGAGCCAGTTGAGGAAATGACTATTGATTTGCCAGAAACAGTTTCTGGAAAAGCTATAGAAATGGTAACGATGCGTAAAGGAGAAATGTTAAGTATGGTGGCTAAAGGCGATCGTATGGTTTGTGAGTTTATAGTACCTTCTCGTGGTATTATTGGTTTACGTAACCAATTATTAACTGCTACTGCTGGTGAGGCTATTATGGCACACCGTTTTAAAGAATACCAACCGCTTAAAGGTGGAATTCCGGAACGTCAGAATGGATCTTTAGTGTCTATGGAAAAAGGTCAAGCAATACCTTATTCTATTGATAAATTACAAGATAGAGGTAAGTTTTTTGTAGATCCAGGTGAAGATATTTACGAAGGTCAGGTTATTGGAGAGAATTCTCGTGGTGATGATATGGCTGTTAACGTAACAAAAACTAAAAAGTTGAGTAACGTACGTAGTTCTGGAGCAGATGATAAAGCGAAGATAGTACCAGCTATTAAATTTAGTTTAGAGGAAGCTTTAGAATACATACAAAAAGATGAGTATGTTGAGGTTACTCCTAATTTCTTACGTTTGCGTAAAATTTATTTAACTGAAGTAGAGCGTAAACGTAACAAGAGTATTTAATTACAATACCCTTAGGTTGCCAAACGCAACATAAAGGGATTTACATATTTAAAAAAGGCATCCTGTTTAGGATGTCTTTTTTAATTTATACTCTTAAGGTTAATGCTATAGACTGTTTATTTCTAAAGCTAACAGTTGGAAATTTAAAGAACACCATTTGTAAATAATTTTTAAGTTAGATTAGCGTTACTGTAATTAGTCGTATTTCCTGCTAATTTTTCAATTTATTACAATAAAATTAGTAATTTGAGGCACTAATAAACCAAATCGCTAAGACTATTTTTTTAATTAAAACATATTCAGAAAATGAGCAACCTATTTGGGATGCTTTTATAGCTGAAGCTAAGAATAGCACGTTTTTATTTCAGCGTGATTTTATGGACTATCACAGCGATAGATTTAATGATTTTTCGCAAATGATTTATAAAAACAATAAGCTAATTGCTGTTTTACCTGCAAATAGAATAGGAAACACACTATATTCTCATCAAGGATTAACTTATGGAGGTTTAGTTTTACATTCTAAAACTAAGTTTAGAGAGGTTTTGGAGCTATTTAAAACCTTACTTAAAACGCTAAATGAACACTCTATAGAAACTATAGAACTAAAATTGTTACCTTCTATATATACAGCAGTGCCTAGCGAAGAACTTTTGTATATACTTTTTTTATTAGATGCTAAACCTACTAGAAGAGATGCGTTGGCAGTTATAAATTTAAACAGAAAACCTAAATACTCTAAGGATAGAGTAGAAGGCTATAAAAGAGGATTAAAAAATGGTTTAGTAGTAAAGGAAGTGGATCATTTCGATGAGTTTTGGACAACTATTCTAACCAAAAATTTACTAGAAAAACACCATGCAAATCCTGTGCATAGCCTGCAAGAAATACAGCTGCTAAAACAGAAATTCCCAAAAAACATCAGGCAGTTTAATGTGTATAAAAATGAAGAGATTGTGGCAGGAACTACAATTTTTGAAACTAAACATGTGGCGCACTCACAATATATTTCTGGTAATGAAGATAAAAATGCGCTTGGTAGCTTAGATTTTTTACATGTTCATTTAATAGATACTGTGTTTAAAGAAAAAAGCTATTTCGATTTTGGAATTTCTAACGAAAACCAAGGAAAGAATATTAACGAAGGATTACAATATTGGAAAGAAGGTTTTGGAGCGCGAACAGTAGTACAAGATTTTTATAGTATTACAACAAGTGATTATACTAATTTAAATTCTGTAATGCTATGATTAAATTTTTAGACTTACATAAAATAAACAAGCGTTTTGAGCCTGAATTTAAAGAGGTGTTTTCCGTTTTTCTAGATTCTGGTTATTATATATTAGGCAATCAGGTAGAACAATTTGAAACCGAATATGCAAACTATTGTGGTACCAAACATTGTGTTGGTGTTAGTAATGGTTTAGATGCTTTAATTTTAATTTTTAAAGCCTACATAAAATTAGGAAAACTAAGTGTTGGTGACGAAATTATTGTGCCAGCAAACACCTATATAGCCTCTATACTATCAATAATCCAAGCAGGTTTAATACCTGTATTAGTTGAACCCAATCCTGATACTTTTAATATAGAGAGTTCTACTATAAAAAAGCATTTAACCCATAAAACTAAGGCTGTTTTAGTAGTGCATTTGTATGGGCAATTAGCGAATATGGAATCTATAACAGCTTTAGCTAAAACAAACAATCTATTAGTTATAGAGGATGCTGCTCAAGCGCATGGAGCCGTAAATAGTAAAGGTATAAAAGCAGGTAATTTAAGTAATGCAGCAGCTTTTAGTTTCTATCCTTCAAAAAACTTGGGCGCTTTAGGAGATGCAGGTGCAATTACCACTAACGATTCGGAATTAAACAGTTTATTAAGGCAATTACGTAACTATGGTTCTTCTAAAAAATACGAAAATGAACATGTAGGTTTTAATAATAGATTGGACGAATTACAGGCTGCCTTATTAAACGTAAAATTACCAGTACTTGATAGCGATAACGAAAAAAGGAGAGAAATCGCAGTACGTTATTTATCTGAGATTAATAATCATAAAATACAAATGCCTTTTTACAGTGGTTTAAACGACCATGTGTTTCATGTATTTGTAGTTAGAGTTAACGATAGAAAGCACTTCGCAGACTATCTAAATACTAACGCAATTGGAACGTTAATTCACTATCCAAAACCACCACATCTACAACAAGCGCTAACTCAATTTAAGTCACTAAAACTGCCAATTACAGCACAAATACATGAGCAAATAATTAGCATTCCTATAAGTCCAGTTATGGAAAGCAATGAGGTAGATACAGTTATTAATGTATTAAACAGCTACTAATTGAAAGCATTTTTTAAATACATAAACAATAATGTGCTTATAAAATTGGCATCGTTAAACTCGGTGTCCATGCTAGTAAAAATCTTTACAGGCTTTTTAACATCTAAAGCAATTGCCATATTTATTGGGCCAGAAGGATTAGCGTTTATTGGCAATTTAAGAAATTTATTAAGCGCAGTACAATCCATATCTATTTTAGGACTTTATAACGGAGTTGTTAAATATATAGCGCAGTATAAAACAAACGTTGTTGGATTAACTAAAACAATTTCTACTGTTTTTTATTTAGGTGTTTTTTCAACCTCACTAATTTCTGTGTTTTGCTATTATAATGCAGATTATATTAATGGTCTTATTTTTCCTGTATATGATGATTATGCCTATGTTATTAGAATTATGGCATTAGCATTGCCATTTTATGCATTAAATATGTTGGCATTTTCCATTTTAAACGGATTCTCTAAATTTAAAACACTTATAATAATAAATATTGTAGGCCAAGTGTTTGGGACTCTTATTACGCTATTTTTAATTTGGCAAAATAGGATAGATGGAGCTTTAACTGCCATTGTAATTGTTGAGTCTTTACTGTTTTTAATAACAATTGTTTCTATATTAAATCAACGCAGTTTTTTACCTTATATTAAAGCAAGTGCTGTGAGTATAAACTTAGCAAAAAAGCTGAGCTCATACTCTATAATGGCATTATTTTCTGCTTTTATGTTACCTCTAGTTGCTGTATTTATTAGAAATTATTTAATAGATAATATAGGAATACAAGAAGCAGGTTTTTGGGAAGCTATGAATAGAATCTCTAAATACTATTTAATGTTTGTAAGCTCTTTACTAGCACTTTATATTTTGCCTAGATTCGCAGAAATTAATAATATTAAAGATTTTAGAGCAGAAGTTTTTAATTTTTACAAAACAATAATTCCGATTTTTGCAATAGGTTTAGTTGTCATTTATTTTTTAAGATCTTTTATTGTTAAAGTACTTTTTACTGAAGAATTTGAACCAGTTACAGACCTCTTTTTATGGCAACTTTTAGGCGATTTTATTAAAGTACTTTCTATTGTAATTGCTTATCAGTTTTTGGCTAAAAGAATGTTTTGGCACTATATTATTACAGAAGCATTTTCAGTCTTAATCTTATACGCAACAAGTGTGTTTTTTATAGACGAGTTTGGTGTAGAAGGAGCAACTATTGCTCACTTTGTGACTTATGTAATGTATTATGCTTTAATTTTATTTATTTTCAGTTCGTCGTTATTTGGGATTATTCCAGAGAGTGAAGATGCCGAAGATTTTAATTAAGCATTTTCCCAAACAGACACATAACGCTTAGCAATAGCAACATAATCGTGCTCTTTTTCTATAAATGCTCTGGCGTTTTTAGAGATATTAATAATGTTTTCAGGATTTAAAATCAACCATTCTAATTTTTTAAAAATGTCAACTTCATTAGGTAGCGCATTAATTGCTACAGTGTCTGCTTCAAGATTATAAAAATCTAACCATTCTTGCTCAGCTCCTGTAAACACTACTTTTCCTTTTGCCATAGCTTCTAAAGCATTGTAGCCTTGATCGTAGGCATAGACTTGGTCTAAAACAATGTGTGCGCTATTGTAAAGTTTTATATACTCTTTGTACTTTATGTCTGTAGTTACTATAATTTCAACCTTATCATTATATTTTTCTTTTAAGCTATGTAACGCTTTTTCAAAAAACACGTTACCTTTCTTTGTATAATTGGCACTATTTATACCATGGAAAATTATTATTTTTTCGTTTATAGATAAATCAACGTATTCTAATTTTTTATAATTAACAGGATTGGGTATAAGGCCTAAATAGTTTTTTTCGTTTTTTAATGGAATATGATAATCTAAATCAGAAGCGATTACACCATTACTATTTTCATGTAAAAATTTATGAAGTTTAAAATATGGCTCAGTATTATAAATTAATACATACTTAAACTCTTTTTCTAATGCTGGGTTTTCTAAATAAGGAGTTAAAACCGAATATCTAAATTTTTTGTCCAAAGCATATTTAACGCTTGTGTAATCCACACCACAAGACAACAGAACTATTTTTTTATTCTGTTGTTTTACTTTTTTTATTAATTTTATTTCTTGCTCTGGGCTACATTTTATTGCACGTTCATTAATTAATTGTACAACATCGTAATCCTTTAAAATAGGGAGTAGTTTTCTAAATCTATACGCATGCTCACGCTCAATACAGTTTATGTTTAGTAATTTATAGAGCACTAAATTTATAAACTTTAAAATAGGATACTTGGCTATTTTGGAGCCAATATGTATATCTACATCAAAATTTTTAAACCCGTCTTCAGTACCAATTAGCAAAACCTCATGTCCTTGTTCAACTAAGCCTTCTTTTAGCGAATTATGCAATCTGCTATATTCTCCTATTAATAAGATTTTCATTTACTATATTTGGTTTCTAATCTCTTTAGAATTGCAAAATAACAATAAAAAAATTTGTTTAGTGGTTTCCTCATTAGGAAAAGGAGGTGTTGAACGTTCAACAGCTTTAAATTCAATTATGTTAAGTGATTTAGGCTATAATGTTCATATTGTTACTGTATTAAATCACATAGAATATGATTTTAAGGGCACACTATTAAATTTAGGAGATCTAAGAGACAAAAATGGTCATGTTTTAAGTAGAAGGAAGCGTTTTAAAGTATTTAAAAAGTATTTAAAAACTCATAACTTTGATGTTATTATAGATCATCGTTCTAAACCAAATGCACTAAAAGAATTTTTAATTCAAAAACTAGTTTATAAAAACAGAAAGATAGTTAATGTTGTCCATAGTTATAAAACAGAACATTATTTACCAAAACAAAAATGGATTTACGATTTGTTTTTTGATACTTCAATAACTCATGTTACCGTAAGTAATGCTATACATACTAAGCTTAAAAATTTTTACAAATTAAGTAACGTGGTTACTATTTATAATGCTGTGGATATTGAATACAATGCAAAACAAGCAACAGAAAATATTGACATTGATTATAAGTATATTTTGTTCTACGGAAGACTAATAGACAAAGTAAAAAATATTTCACTTTTAATTGAAGCTTACAAACAATCAAAACTTAAAGATAATGCTATAAAATTAGTTATATTAGGTAATGGTGAAGATTTGCAGATGCTTAAAACAAAAGTAAATACATTAAAACTGCAAAATTTTATTGTGTTTTTGCCACATACACGCAACCCATTTCCATATATTAAAAACGCCAAATTTACAGTACTAACGAGTAGAAATGAAGGATTTCCGATGGTTTTGCCAGAAGCTTTAAGTTTAAGTACTCCTGTAGTGTCTGTAGATTGTGAGTCTGGACCAAATGAAATAATACAACACAAGTATAATGGTTTACTAGTAGAAAATCATAATGCTAAAATACTTTCCGAAGCTTTAAATAGTTTTATATTTGATAATAAATTATATGCTACTTGTAAACAAAATGCTGTAAGAAGTGTCCAAAGATTTTCAATGATACAAAGTGCTAAACAATGGAAAAATCTCATAGAAAGTATAGATTAAAATGAAAATAGAAGACGTTAAAATAATTGAAATACCTAAAATACATGATGTTAGAGGTAATATTGCTGTTATTGAAGATGCTACAATTCCATTTAAAATAAATAGAGTTTACTATTTATACGATGTACCAAGTGATGCATATAGAGGAGGGCATGCGCATAAAGTATTATATCAATTGCTTTTACCATTAAGTGGTAGTTTTGATGTGATTATAGACGATGGGAAAAACAAAAAAACAGTAACTTTAAATAAACCCAATAAAGGCTTATTAATTGTACCAGGAATTTGGCGCGAACTCGAAAATTTTTCGTCAGGAGCAGTGTGTTTAGTTTTAGCCTCAGAAGTTTTTGACGAAACCGATTACATACGCGAATATGACGAATTTAAAAAATCTAAACATTAAGATTTTTTTTATAAGCAGAGCACATAAACGAAATTTTATACAGCTGTAACAGATTGATAGATGGGTTTTTACTCATTAATTGGCGTTTAATTACAGCGCCTAAAACAGTGTGTGCCAAACTAAAAAACCAAACCAACCTTAAACGTTTTATTTTTAAAAAAAACTTTAGCAAATCATTACTGTTGTTCTCATTATAGGATTTGGAATTGTAAAAATGTAATAAAGTTAAAGCAGCCATTTCTTTCTTTTTTAAATACACTTCACTTTTTTCTATGCCTAAGTGATAAACAGTATTGTCAATATGTAGCACTTTTACTTTGTTTTGTTGTAGTAATGCACCAAAATAGGTGTCAAATCCATAGCCTTTAGTGTCTTCAATTTGTTGGTTTATAGTGTTAAAAACATCCTTTTTTATTAAATAATTTGCCGAAATTATAACCTTATAAGGGGTTTTGTTTCTTACTGCAGCTGGTACTTGTTCTTTAGTTTTACCATATTTCCAACGTAGCATAAACTCTTTTTTTGGAGCAGACTCGTAATATGCAAATCCTCCAAAAACAGCATCAAAATGTAATATTTTTGATTTTAAGTAATTGGATATAAACTCATTGGATTGCGGTAAAACATCTGCATCTAAAAATAGTAACCAATCATAGCGTGCAAGAGTCGCAAGTTGTTGTCTTGCTTTTACACGTCCTAAATTTTCTTTATTAATAATAAGCTTAGTAGAGCTAAAACCACTAACAGCATTAATAAATTTTTTGCTTCCATCCTCAAAAATTAGGATTTCAAATACAATTGCGTTGGTACTTAATTGTTTATGCAATTGAGCTACTAATGGCGATACATCGTAATTATATGTTGGAATTAATATAGAAATCATATAGTTATAGCTTCTTGTTAAATTTTTGAAACTAAATAAAATTTAAAAGAGGTATTTGATATTTAAATGCTCAAATTATCAATAAAATATTACATTCGTAGTAAATTATAAAAGAAAATTTACAACGACTAAGATAGTAAAGCTTTGATAAAGAAAATTTTAATTTATGGATGTGTTGCAGTTGTAATTACTGTGTTAGTTTTATTTTTTTTAACCCATTCGTTATACAAAACAACAGCTACAAATTATTCTTATAAACACGAGCAACTTCTAAATAATTATGCTTCTGCTGAAACTTTAGTTTTTGGAGATTCGCATGCATTTTATGGTTTAAACCCAGAATATTTAAAAACGAAAACATTTAATGCATCAAATAATTTTCAGCCTATTATTATAGATAAATTGTTATTTGATAAACACGTAGATAGTTTTCCGAAGTTAAAAAATATAATTTTAACTATTACTGAAGGGAATTTAAACGAAAGCTACTCCAACAATTTAAAAAACTTAAAATATTATTATGCAAACCAGATGGATTTGGAGTTTCCTGAATTATCGGCTTTCAACTTAAAAAAATACAGCTTAGTTTTCACAAAATCTATTAAGGCAAACTATAAATTTTATAAAAACTCAAAACAAAATAAGTCGTTAGTTACTGCATTGCCAAACGGATTTACAACGTTAAATACTTTAGAAGCTAGTGTGCCGAACTTAGAAGAATCTGCGAAAAGCAAATTAAGTAAAGTAAAAAAGGACTCTTTACAAATTAATAAAAACGTTAAACGCTTGCAGTCCATAATAGACAGTTGTAAAGCTAAACGCATACAAGTATATTTAGTGAGTTTTCCAATAAGTAAGCCTTATTTAAACGGCTTGGATGCTAAAAATTTAAAAACTATAGATAGTACATCAAAAGTGCTAGCAAAAGCCAATAGCAATGTAAATTATATTAATTTAATGCATAACGAATTTTTTGAAGCTTCGGATTTTTTTGACGCTAATCACTTAAACAAAAAAGGTGCAGAGAAATGCACAAAATTATTGAGTGAACTAATAGATTAAGCTTTACGCTGTACCACTTCAAAAATCTTATTATCATCACATTTTAAAGTCTTACTTGGGTATTTTAAAAGCAGTGCATAATCGTGCGTAGCCATTAAAATAGTATTGCCATTTTTGTTGATTTCTTGTAACACTTCCATAACTTCAACACTCGTTTGAGGATCTAAATTACCAGTAGGCTCATCTGCCAATATAAGTTCTGGGTCGTTAAGTAATGCACGTGCAATAGCAATACGTTGTTGTTCTCCTCCAGACAATTCGTGAGGGAATTTAAAACCTTTAGTTTTCATACCTACTTTATCTAAAACAGCCTCAACTTGTGCTTTCATTTTTTCTTTATCTTTCCAGCCTGTAGCTTTTAAAACAAACATTAAATTAGCATTAACTGTACGATCTGTAAGGAGTTTAAAATCCTGAAAAACAATACCTAGTTTTCGTCTTAAAAACGGAATGTCTTTTTCTTTTAACGTCTTTAAATCGAAATCTACAATATGGCCTTCGCCTTCATTAAGTTTTAAATCGCCATAAAGCATTTTCATAAAACTACTTTTACCAGAGCCCGTTTTTCCAATTAAATACACAAAATCTCCTTTGTTAACTTCTACATTTACGTTAGATAGTATTAAACTTTCTCCTTGAAAAATAGAAACATCTTTTAACTCTAGAACTGGTTGTGACATCGTTTTATATTATTTTTTTAAGCTGAAAACATTGCGTTTTAAAGCATATAGTTTAGAAACGACAAAGTAAACAATTAACGCGAAAAAAGGAAAGCTAAATCTCGAATTTGTACCATAAGCAACTAAAGCCTGCGAAATAGAGCCTGACAGTACAATACAAAGCAAAAATAAGTCTGAATCTAAAGGTTTTAATTTGTTTTTAAAAAAAGCGATTAGAGTTTTTAGTGCAAAAAAGATAAACAGTACATTAAAAATAACAACTACATGTCTTAAAATAAGCGTCCATAATACACTAATGCCTCCTCTAATTTTTGTGTTACTAAGTTTTTCTGCATTCCAATGTAAGCCTGGTGCATTCCAAAATAAATACCACGAATAAGCAACCTGTTTGATATATAATTCTGGATACTCTTTAAATAAATCTATGGAAATTTTCCCTAGTTTATTAGATAAATCTGGTGCATTCAACTTTGTTTTTTCTAACAACTCATCGTAAGCATACCATACAGACATTGGGTGTTTTTTTGGAGCATAGATTGCAATAGAGTCTCTATGTTTAACAAAAATATCTCTAATAAGTTTGTCTTTATCTGGTGCTTTATCAAAAAAAGAGGTTGCAGTTTGCGATAAATTAATACCAAAATAATAAGTATTGGTAAAGTAACCTATGTTTTTTTCGTTTAGGCTATTCCAAGCATAATAGCTTATAAAAGGAAGTATTAAAACGAGTGTGCTTTTTAAAATATACTTTAATTTAAAGTGCTTAACACTGTAAAATAAGAAGAAACCCAATGGGAAGTAAATAAAAAGAGGTCGTGTTAAATACATCCAACTTAAAATAAGCGAGAGAATAATATAATGTTTAATTGTAGTTTGTTTTTGTAACAACTGAAATTTTTCAATATACCAAAAACTTAAAATAACTAGAAAAATAGAAAGCGCTTCTGTTAACATAGAAAATTCAAAAAAGAGCACATGAAAAAACGATGTATATAGTGTTGCAATCCAAAACGATAAGTTAATCTGTTTGGATTTTATCTTACTAAAATCATAAACTAAATAGGTGCTTAAAACACCAAGTACTAACTGAAATAGTACAGTAATTTGTAAGTTGTTATTAGCAAGAGCAATTAATGCAGGAAAACCAGGAGTACGTTCTCCAGTATAATTTTCTAAGCTAAAACCAGAAAGGTAATTGGCTAAATCTATATAGTTTTCGCTATCAGGATATATGGTTACACCTTGGTAAATCACAAAAAGTATTAAGCGAATTAAAATAGCATAAAGCACTAAAACTTTAATACTATGTTGTGAAATAAAAGCGTTGAGTGTTCTTAACATTTTTAGCGATAGTGACTATATAGTTTTAGGAGATTAAAAGGTGTTTTTAGCACATCTAAAAAAGTGATTCTACTATCACCTTCGTCATGCCATTGTTTTAAAGGGATTTCTAAAATTTCTTCTTTACAAAAGTCAATTCCGTAAGTGTTTTTTGCGCGTGCAAAAAGCTCTACATCAAACAACCATTTGCTTTTAAAAGGTAGAGTAAACAACTCGTTTGCTAGCTTGCTTTCAAACAATTTCGCTCCACATTGCGTGTCGTAAATTTCTAATTTAAGTATAAAATCGTCTATAAATGTTGCAATCATTCGTCCAAAAACGTGCCTATAAGCTTTTCGTTGTATTGAAGCACCAAGTACTTTAACTCGCGATCCAATTACAATTTTTTTGTTTTTAGCAATTGCTATGCTTTGTATGCGTTGCATTTCTTCTAAAGGTGTAGATAAATCGGCATCTAAATACCCAATAAAATCGTAATTGGTGTTTAATTTTAAAACTGCAGTTCTAATTGCTTCGGCTTTACCTTTATTAGTGTTTAAATTAATAAAACTGGTGTTTTTTGCTTGGTGAATTAAGTGTTCTAAAACTTTTTGTGTGGCATCTGTACTGCCATCATTTACAAAGCACAAATCAAACACATCATTTTTATTTTGAAAATCAATAAACACCTGACGCTTTAGTCGGTGTTCTTCATTGTAACAAGGGATAATGATGCAAGTTTTAGACATGTAAGTGCTTTAAGTTAGAACACAAATACTATGGATTTCTAACACTTGTAAAAGTATTATTTAATAATGGATTAGCAAAACCAGAACTAAAACCCTTTACAATCATTTTTAACATTTAATAACTTAGTTCATAATTATAACAAAATTCTAACGTTATCATTTTAGGATTAAATTATATTTGATTTTTAATAAAAACGCGTTTAAATGACTTTAAAAAATAGCATTTCATTGTTTTTGGCCTTATGCTTTAGCATGCAGTTGATTGCGCAACAATCTACAACCTATACAAGTGATTTGGTCGATTATCAAAAAGCACTTACACTATATAATAACAGTCAATATCTTGCTGCACAATCTTTATTTAGTAAAATTAAAAAAGAAACTAAAGATCCTATTTTAAAAGGCGATTGCACGTATTACATTGCTAATAGTGCTGTACGTTTAAATCAAAAAAATGCAGACCAACTTATTGAAGCATTTGTAGAAGAGTACCCAACAAGTACAAAAAAGAATTCTGCATTTACAGATGTAGCTGACTACTATTTTGAAAACGGAAAATATGCCTATGCTCAAAAATGGTATGCAAAAGTAGATGAAGCTGCATTAGCAAGAACAGAACGTGAAAAATTTTATTTTAATAATGGGTATGCTTCATTCACCACCAAAAATTATAAAGTAGCTAAAGACTATTTATCTCGTGTAGAAAACTCCAATAAATATGGCTCGCAAGCTAAGTATTATATAGGTTTTATGGCTTATGAAGGCGATGATTACGATCAAGCAAACACCTATTTTGACCAAGTTGGTGACGACGATAAATACAAAGAAAAACTCTCGTATTATCAAGCAGATTTAAATTTTAAATTAGGCAAGTTTGAAAAAGCTATAGAACTCGCAACAGCACAATTACAAAATAGTGATAAAAACGAAATCTCTCAACTCAACAAAATTATAGGCGAAAGCCATTTTAATTTAGAGCACTATGCAGAGGCTATTCCGTTTTTAAAAGCCTACGAAGGCACAAAAGGCAAATGGAATAACACAGATTACTACCAATTAGGCTATGCATATTACAAACAAAAAGACTACGAAAACGCTATTTCAGAATTTAATAAAATAATAGAGGGTAAAGATAGCGTAGCTCAAAATGCATATTATCATTTAGGCGAAAGTTATGTAAGTGTTAACAAAAAACAAGAAGCTTTAAATGCGTTTAGAAACGCTTCTCAAATGGATTTTGACTTAAAAATCCAAGAAGATGCTTGGCTAAATTATGCGAAAGTAAGTTACGAGATTGGGAATCCTTACCAGTCTGTTCCACAAGTATTGTCGGATTATTTAAGTAAATACCCAAACACTAAATACAAAGAAGATATCGAGATTTTACTCATAGATTCTTACATTACATCCAAAAACTACAAAGACGCTTTAGTATTATTAAAAGGAAAAAATAGCTTTGAAAGTAAAGTGGCTTACCAAAAAGTAGCATTTTATAGAGGTTTAGAACTATATAATGAAAACAATTACCAAGAAGCTTTACAATTATTCAACGCCTCGTTAAAAGAACAACAAAACGAAACTTACACAGCTAGAGCAACGTTTTGGAAAGCAGAAACCGATTATAATTTAACTAATTACGACGATGCTTTAATTGGGTTTAAACAGTTTGATGGCATGAATATCACTTCGCCAGAAAAACAAAATATAGACTACAATATTGCTTATACTTATTTTAAGAAAAAGGACTATAGCCAAGCAACAACTTATTTTAATCAATTTATAACGAGCAATCAAGAAGATAAAGTAAGATTAAACGATGCTTATTTAAGACTTGGAGACGCGTATTTTGTGTCTAGTAATTATACACAAGCTATTGAAGCTTACGATAAAGCGATCCAAGTAGGTAAAGTAGAAGCAGATTATGCAAGCTTCCAAAAAGCAATGAGTAGAGGTTTTTTAGGTCAAAAAGACACTAAAATTAACGCATTAGTATCCTTTTTACAGCAGTACCCAAAATCCAAATTACGCGACGATGCGATGTACGATTTAGGAAATGAGTACACCAAAAGCAATGCAAACGATAAAGCCATGCAAGTGTATGAGCGTTTAGCTACAGAATATCCAACAAGTATTTTTGTTCCAAAAGCCATGTTACGTCAAGGTTTAGTGTACTATAACGCTAGACAAAATGAGCAAGCACTAACTAAACTTAAAAAAGTAGCTTCGGATTTTCCTGGTACTCCAGAAGCCAATCAAGCAGTAGCAACAGCACGATTAATTTTTATAGATTTAGGTAGAGTAGATGATTATGCAACTTGGGTAAACACCTTAGATTACGTAGAGGTTACAGATGCAGATTTGGATAATGCGACTTACGAATCTGCCGAAAAACAATATTTAGACAACAATACCAATAAAGCCATTAAGCAATTTAATAGCTATTTAAATCAGTTTCCAAATGGATTGCATGCCTTGCAATCTCATTTTTATTTAGCACAACTGTATTTTAAAAAAGAATTAAAAGAGAATGCAACTCCTCATTATGAGTATGTTACTAACGCATCGCAAAGCGAATTTACAGAAGAAGCCTTACTGCGTTTATCACAAATTTATCTGGACAGTAAAAGTTGGTCTAGTGCAATTCCGCAGTTAAAACGATTTGAAAACGAAGCAAGTTTTCCGCAAAACATCGTGTTTGCACAATCTAATATCATGAATGCGGAATACCAATTAGAAAACTACAATAATGCTGTGGCTTACGCCGAAAAAGTTCTACTAAATTCAAATTTAGATAATAAAATTAAAAGCGATGCTCATGTTATTATAGCACGTTCTGCAATAAAAACTAATGATGAAGCTAAAGCAAGACAAGCCTATGCGCAAGTAGAAACAACTGCAACAGGAATTACTGCAGCAGAAGCGTTGTATTATAATGCCTATTTTAAACATAAAGACAGCAATTTTGCAAGTTCAAATACAACCTTACAAAAACTAGTAAAAGACTATTCTACTTACAAATATTACGTTGCAAAAGGATTAGTGGTAATGGCTAAAAACTTTTATGCTTTAGACGATGCTTTTCAAGCCACATATATTTTAGAAAATGTATTAAAAAACTCTAAAGAATACGACGATGTTATTGAAGAGGCACAAGCAGAACTCAATAAAATAAAAACAGAACAAGCAAAAACAAACGCTTCAATTATACCAGAAGATTAATTTAATTATGAATAGAAAAGCAATTATAACAGTACTTAGCGGAATATTATTATGTATTTCCTGTAATAATAATGAGGATTCACCTAGCGAGGAAGAGAACGTTTTTTTAGGCTGTTGCTCAGTAGATCCAGTGTTTGGAGATAATGTTAATAATTTAGACGAATCAGAAGGTGAAATAAAAGTGTACAACATCTTAACTGCTAATAATGATGGTTTTAACGATAAGTTTTCAATAGAAAATATTCAACTCTATGCCAACCACACTGTAAGTATTTTTTACGAAGATAATTTGGTGTATTCCAGTTCCAATTATGGTGAATCCAATAATTTTTTTCCAGTAATTATAGATAATAATTTTGATGATTTAGCTGAAGGAACTTACAAATACAAAATTGTTGTAGAAAATGAAGACACGTATTTAAAGTCAGGAACATTCTGTTTAGTTAAAGGACTTCAGCCTGAAGGTGTTAGTTTTGCAGATTGTGAAAATTCTAATGGATATGATCCTGCTTTAAACGGCTTATAAAATAATTAAAGATTAAATAAACACATAAACTTTATGTTTAATAAAAGAAATCAATGCATAGTATTGTGTTTAGTATTAATTACAACCGTAATTTTTGCTCAAGAACGCGAACAGGATACCATTAAAACAGATGTTATTAATGTTATAAAACCTTATGAGCCAACAATTTCTGATGCTTTTAAGGTGAAGGAAACACCTAATTTAAACGATGAGGAAACCACGACTAAAAAAGAAATACACTATAATATATTTTCTTTTCCTGTAGCCTCAACCTTTACTCCAGCAAAAGGAAAAGCTGCAGTAGTGGATAAAGCCGAAAAAGTTAAACTGTATAACCATTACGCAACTTTAGGTGTTGGAACTTATACCACTGTTTTAGGCGAAGTCTATTTAAATCACGAAATTTCTAACAACGAAAATATTGGTGCTTATGTAAGCCATCATTCTTCTGGTGGAGGAATTGAAGACGTACTTTTAAACGACGATTTTATAGATTCTAAAATCAATTTAAATTACTCCAAAAAATTACGCGATTTATCTTGGAATGCCGAAGGTGGTTTTGCCTTTCAAAAATTTAATTGGTATGGTTTGCCACAGGCTACATTTGATCAAACCACTGCAGATACTTTAAATGTCGCACATAATTTTACTACAGCACACATTGGTGGAGATGTTAAATTTGAAGATGGTGTTGTAAATGCTGCCGAAATTTTATTCAGACGCTTTGGAGACAACCAAAACTCTGGAGAAAACAGGTTTAAAGCTAAAGGCGTATTTACTGTTCCTGTTTTGGAAGAAGGTGTTAAAACTGCATTAAGTCTCGATTATTTAGGAGGTAGTTTCGATAGAAATTATAGCACTACAGACGCCATTAATTATGGAAATTTTATAGTAGGATTGTCACCTTCATTTCAATTAACTCAAGAAGATTTAACCGTTGATTTAGGTTTTACTGTAAATTACTTAAATAATACCGAGGCAAGTGAAAGTAAGCTATATATCTACCCGAATTTCAATGCCTCTTACAGGTTAGTAGATGATGTTTTAATTGCATTTGGAGGTGTAACAGGAGAATTAATCCAGAATTCCTACTACGATTTTGCACAACTCAATCCCTTTGTGTCACCAACGTTATTTATAATTCCAACAGACCAGCAATACAACGCTTTTGCAGGTTTAAAAGGGAAGTTGTCTAATACTATGAGCTACGCTGTAAACGCACGTTACGTTTCAGAAAAAAACAAAGCACTATACCAAAATAACTTAGTGCCTTATGGTTTTAATGCTTCCGAAGATTACCAATACGGAAACTCGTTTGGATTAGTTTACGATAATGTAACAACCCTTAGTTTTGCAGGTGAATTGAGTGTAGATATGAACAGAAATTTCACCTTAGGAGTTAAAGTAGAATACTTTGCTTACAATACAGACTCGCAAGCCGAAGCTTGGAATTTACCAGAAATTAAAGGGTCTTTATTTATGGATTACCAAATTAACGACCAATGGTTTACAGGAGCAAATTTATTTTACGTTGGCGAACGTAAAGACTTAGCAGGATTTAATGATATTGGAAATCCAGCCTTTCCTTCTTTTTTAAACCCAACAAGTGTAGTGACTTTAGAGAGTTATTTCGATGCTAATGCTCATGTTGGCTACCATATAAACGATCGTTTTTCAGTATTTGTTAAAGCGAACAATATTATTGGAGAAAACTACGAGAAATGGCAAAACACACCAGTTCAAGGCATTCAGTTTTTAGCAGGAGCGACGTATAAGTTTGATTTCTAGTTCACAAATAAATAGGAATCTTTAATTATAATCTATTTTAAACTTTCATATTAATAATTATAGCCTCAGTTTTTGAGGCTTTTTTTATGCTTATATTTACAAAAATTTTTAAAATGAAAATCCCTCAACTCATTGTAATTTGTGTGTTATTGTTTTCTTGTACTTCGGAAAAACAAAAAGCCGATAGCATAGTCATAAACGGAAACATTTATACTGTAAACAACTCGTTTAATACAGCTGAAGCATTCGCAATTAAAAACGGAAAAATCATTGAAGTAGGTACAACTGCTGCTATTCAAAAAAAATACAATTCCACTTCTACTATTGATGCAAAAGGACAAACAATACTTCCTGGCTTTATAGATGCACATTGCCATTTTTATGGATTAGGATTAAACCAACAAAAAGTAAACCTAGTAGGCACAACAAGTTTTAACGAGGTGATGAAACGGGTTACCGATTTTCAAAACCAGAAAAACGCTAACTTTATTATTGGTAGAGGTTGGGACCAAAACGATTGGGATGTAAAGCAATATCCAAACAAAAAATTATTAGATCAATTATTTCCAAACACACCTGTTGCTTTAACACGTATCGATGGTCATGCGATGTTATGTAACCAAGCCGCTTTAGATTTGGCTAAAATTGATAAAAACACCATTGTTGAAGGTGGAGAAATACTAAAAGAAGATGGAGAATTAACAGGTGTTTTAATCGATAATCCTATGGAATTAGTCGAAGCTATTTTTCCAAAATCAACTAAACAACAACAAATTGATGCCTTACTCGAGGCTCAAAACATTTGTACAAATTTGGGATTGACCACAGTTTCTGATGCAGGTTTAGAAAAAGAGGTTATAAATTTAATAGACAGTTTACAACAAGCAGGTACTTTAAATACTAAGATGTATGCGATGATTAGTAATACAAAAGAAAATTTAGACTATTTTTTACCCAAAGGAAAAATAAAAACAGAGCGACTAAATGTACAATCTGTTAAAGTCTATGCAGATGGTGCATTGGGTTCTCGTGGAGCTGCTTTAAAAGCGCCTTATGCTGACCAAAAACATCATTTTGGAGCATTGGTTATTGGTGTTAATGATTACGAAGCTTTAGCGAATAGAATTGCCAATTCCGAATACCAAATGAATACACATGCTATTGGAGATTCTGCTAACCGTTTTGTGTTACAAACCTATAATAAGGTTTTAGAAAACCAATCTGATAGACGTTGGAGAGTAGAACACGCTCAAATTATTACTGATAATGATTTTGAATTGTTTAAAAATATAAATATTTTCCCTTCTGTTCAACCAACACATGCTACTAGCGATATGTATTGGGCAGAAGATAGAGTAGGAGAAGACAGGATTAAAGGTGCTTACGCTTATAAAAAACTCTTAGAAGTTAGTGGCAAAATAGCTTTAGGAACCGATTTTCCTGTAGAACATGTGAGTCCGTTTTTAACCTTTTACGCAGCTGTGTCTAGGCAAGATGTAAAAGGGTATCCTGAAAATGGATTTAATAAAGAAAATGGGTTAACACGAGAAGAAACATTAAAAGGAATGACTATTTGGGCTGCTTATGCTAATTTTGAAGACCAGGAAAAAGGAAGTATAGAAGTTGGCAAATCGGCAGATTTTATTATTTTAGATAACGATATAATGACTGTCCCAGAGCAAGATATTCCAAACATAAATGTAATTGAGACCTATATTAATGGTGTGGCACAATAATTGATTTTAAAAAAACATCTAATAAACAAAAACATGAAAAAAATAGTAGCTTTTTTATTCCTTACACTGGCAATTTCGCCTGTATTTGCTCAAGTAGATGCATATAGTGAAGATGTAAAACAATGTATTAAAAGTAATGGAACGTATGCGTATTACGAGAATGTAGTAGATCAAATGTTTACTATGGTAGAAAAGCAATACGAAAGTAAAAATGTGCCTGCAGAAGTTTGGACGGAATTAAAATCTGTTAAAAAAGAATCTTTAGCAGAGTTAAGCCAAATGATAGTGTCTGCATATAAAGGATTGTTTACACACCAAGATGTAAAAAATATGAATGCGTTATATAAAACTAATGCAGGAAAAAACATGTTTAAACAAGGAGATCTTAGTGAAGGAGATAAAGTGATTTTAAACGAATTTTACGCTAGTGATACAGGACAGAAAATTGTAGGCTCTCAAGATGAAATGAATGCTGCAATGAGCAAAATTGCACAAATGTGGAGTAGTGATTTATACAAATCTGTGATTAATAAATTGTCTGAAAAAGGATATGACTTATAATTAAATAAAAACTTTAGCCAAATAATCAAAATGCTCGCCTTCGGTGAGCATTTGGCATTTTAAGCCAACCCTTGCGCAAGCTATACTTAACGTTTTAAAATCGAGATATAGCCATTTTAGAGGCAATTCTTTCTCGTTTTTATAACTTAAATAATAGTCTAATTCGCCATAATATGTAGTATTTAAATCCTGCCAAAATCCACCATCTTCGTCTTGATACATGTATTTAATATCACTACTATCTATTAAAATTTGACCATTGGGATTTAACAGTGTTTTTAAATGGCTTAAGTAAGTGGCAACTTGTTGTAACTCTTTAAAAATTCCTGTACCATTCATTAATAATAAAATGGTATCAAAAGTTTCAGTTTCTTCTAAAAGTGGTAAAACTTCAGCGTTTTTAACACCTCTTTTTTTAGCAACTTCAATAGCGCCTTTAGAAATATCTATTGCTTTTACGTGTAGATGCTTCTGTTGTAAATACAAGCTATGACAACCTGAGCCACAACCAACATCTAAAATTTTTCCTCTAGACAGTTTTAAAGCCTGTTGTTCGATTAAAGGCATTTCAGAAAAACTACGAAATAAATAAGGAAGAGGTAGTATGTCTTCTTCAGAAATATTGGTTGACGTTATAATATCTTCGGTATAATTTCCATTATAATAATCTAACAACGCTTTTCCGAATAGGTCTTTCATTTAAAAATTAATTTTTATACTGAATTGGATTCAGTATCTCATTATTGTTATTTTTGCTTTATGCAAGAGTTTATAAATAATCTTCCAAAGCTTGCCAAAGATAAGCATAAGGAGAATAAAACGTTTTTTACCAAGCTTAAAAAAAAGCCACCAAAACAACTGGATTATTTAATGCAAGAGTTGCACGACAATGAGTTTGAAAAAACCGATTGTTTGCAATGTGCCAATTGCTGTAAAACTACTGGACCATTATTTACAGATAAAGATGTTGCGCGAATTGCGAAACATTTTAAAATGAAAACACAACAATTTGTAGAACAGTATTTGCGTATTGATGAAGATAACGATTACGTATTACAATCTGTCCCTTGTACGTTTTTAGGAGCAGATAATTATTGTTCGATTTATGAGGTGAGACCAAAGGCTTGTGCAGAATTTCCGCATACAAACCGAAAAAAGTTTCAACAAATTAGTAACTTAACACTCCAAAATGTAGCTATTTGTCCAGCAGCTTTTAATATTGTTGAGGCTATGAAATTGCGAATTAAATAAAAATATTATTTTTAGAACCTAATAAATTTTAATATGAAAAAAATAGTACTTCTTACCAGTGTTTTATTACTAAGTTTCCAAACCCTTTATGCAGATAATTGGTTGTATTCTTTTGAAAACGCAAAAAAAATAGCTTTAGCAGAGAACAAATTAATTTTAGTAGATTTTTGGGCATCGTGGTGTGGACCTTGTAAAAAAATGGATTTTGAATCTTGGAATACTACCGATGTGAAGAGTTTAATGCAAAATTATGTTCCTGTAAAAATTGATATTGATGCTAATAAAAGTTTAGCTGCAAATTATGGCGTTAAAGGAATTCCTTATATTTTTATTTTAGATGCTAATGGTAAAATTGTTTATCAGCAAATGAGCTACAAGAAAAAAAGTGAAGTGATGTCACTTTTAAAAAAATACGCACTAAACACAAAATATTTAAAGCGGGATTTAATTAATTATTATTCGAAGGATAATTTTTCTAATACGTTTAGATTAGCTGTAAAATACCAAGAATATTGTACTTATTTGAATAAAGATTTAAAAAGTAAATTTATAAAAACTGCCGATCTTTATTTTAATGAGGCAGAGAAAAAGCTAAAAAAAGCAGAATTGTCCAATAAATCTGTTTTTAAAGAAAAATTAGCACTATTTGCAGTACAAAAAAAAATAGTATTAAACAATCCCAAAAAAGCACTTAAAATGCTTGAAAAATTTGAGGTCTCTAATTTAGAGAAAGCGAACATACCCTTTTACTATTTTTTAAGCTATCTTGCTCATAAAGCTTTAGAACATAATGATATTGCGCAAAAAATTGAAAGTAAACTAAGCGATGCAGATAAGAAAAAAGTAAAATTATTTTTAAAAACCACATAAATCTTTGGAAGCGCTTTTAAATTATTTTGAAACCATTCCGTCACCACATAGAGCAGCTATTCTTATTGGTGGTATTACCTTATTTTGGTTTTTAGAAGGCATTTTGCCACTAGTAAATTTTAAGTATAAAAAATGGCAACATGCTTGGCCTAATTTATTTTTTACAGCAACAACAATCGTTATAAATTTTGCATTAGCTGGTTTGTTATTGTACACTTCAGTTTGGGTAAATAAAAATAATTTTGGAATCCTCAATTGGCTACCAGAAATACCACTTTGGTTATATATTGTTTTAGGCGTTTTATTATTGGATTTTTTTGGTGCTTATTTAGCGCATTATGTAGAGCATAAAGTAAAACCATTGTGGATGGTGCATTTGGTACATCATACAGATCATAATGTAGATACCACAACAGCAAATAGACACCATCCTTTAGAGAGTGTTATTCGTTTTATATTCACACTTTTTGGTGTGTTTATTATTGGAGCTCCAATAGGTATTGTAATGCTATACCAATCGTTATCTATTGTGGCAACGCAATTTTCGCACGCTAATATTAAAATGCCTAAAGCTTTAGATAAAGCATTGAGCTATGTGATTGTAACACCAGATATGCATAAAGTACACCATCACTATAAATTACCTTATACAGATTCTAATTATGGAAACATTTTTTCTATTTGGGACCGTTTACTTGGAACATTTATGAGTTTAGATCGAGAAAAAATACAATATGGTGTCGATACATTTCCTGATGAAGTAGAAAACGCAAGTCTAACAGCACTTTTAAAACAACCTTTCCATAAATACAGAAGCCCTTTTGACCGAGAAAATGTACAATAACATTCTAAACATCAGATAAGTTAGTACTTTGTCGAGTATTTTGGTGTTTTGTCACATTTCTTTATATTTTCAGTATAGCTTTGCCAATAAATATTTTAAATGCTATATTTTTGGTGTTCCCTAAAAAGCCTGATTTTAGCAAAATTTAATTATTAAATTTTTCATTATGAAAAGTCAAAAAAACCTACTTACAACCCTTCTGTTTGTGTCTATCTGTTATTTAACATTTAGTCAAAACTCTCTCACTAAATTAAATAAAAATATAAATATAGATGCTACAGGATTAAGGCATGAATTAAATGCAACTGCAGATTCTGTGTATTTGCATTCTACAACTCAAATTTTAAGAGTTAGTTTTTTAAGTCACGAAGGCAAAAGTAGTCAGCAAATAGATATTGGTACTACAGAGAAAGTGGTAATACCATTATACCATTTCGAAAAAGGAAGATATACTGTAGCTGTTTATACCGAAGAAAAAATTATTGCTTTTGATTTTAACAGACTAATAACCATTGTAAAACCAGATGGTGCAGAAGACGATTTAGCCGAAAGTATTTTAAGAGGTAGTTTATCTGAAGAAGAACAACTGGCAAGAAACATGAAGCCTAGAAAAAAACCAGCATCTGTTACACCAAAGCCTAAAGAAGTTATTGCAAAAGTTAGTAAGCCTAAAGTGCCAATAAAAAAACCTGTTAAGTCAAAGCAAGAAACGGTAAAGTCCTCGCCTTCTATAGCTTCAAGCTCTAGTAAGCCTAAAAAAGCGCCTCAAAAAGTAGAAGACACAAAACGAGTTTCTCAGCAAACAGTTGCCAAAATAAACAAGAAAAAACCTGTTATAAAAAGGCCAAGAGTACAGACTAAACCAAATCCAGAAGTAGTTGTAAGGCATATTAAAACAAATCCAAAAACCCAAGTGGCAGATCGAGAAACTGTAAAGCGACCAGATGTCCTTAACTCTAGAGATAAAAACAGAAGAAACTCAACTCCTAAAGGACCTGTTAAAACTACTATTGGCGAAAAACGCGTCATAGAATATGATATTACTACCTATAATGATGGTAGTGTAGATAAGCAATCTAGAGAAGATTACAGAAAAAATAATTTAAGACCAAACGGTAAAAAATACGATTAGTATTTTTATAACCTAAACTTACCCTTCCTTGAAAAAAACTAAACTAAATTTTCTAATAGCAAGAAAAACTAAAGCATTGGCTTTAATAGTTTTTGCTACGACACTATTTAGTTTTTCGCAATCTAATTTAATCACTAAGTTAGAGCCTAATTTTAGCGAAAAAGCAAAATTTTTAAAGCACGAACTTAACAAAACAGAAGACACTCTTTTTTTAAGAGCAGATCGTGGTATCGAAGGTGCAAGCGTAATTAGTCACGATAATAAAAAAACAAGATATTTAAGTGTAGATAGTCAGGTTATAAAAATACCAATGTATCATTTTTCTGAAGGACGATATACTGTTGCTGTGTATTGTACAGAAGGGATTATAGCTATAGCATTCAATCGAATAAAATTTATTGTAAAGCCAGAAGGCGCTGAAGACGATTTGCAAATGAGTGTTTTAAGAGCAAGTCTCTCTAAAGAAGAATTATTAAAACGTAATGTAAGACCAAGGATTGCTAATGCTCCAAAAGCAGAAAGGCAAAAATATATTTCGCCACCAAAACGCGTAAAAAAGGAGAAGTTAGAAGATGTGGTTGCTACTAATACAGACGAGGTTATACCTATAATCGAAAAACCAAAAAACGTTAGAGTAGAAAAACCTGCAATAGATTCTAAAAAGAAAGAAGTTAAACCTAAAGTGACCAAACTTCCAAAACCTATAAAGGAAAAGAAAGTTAAGCCTAAAAAAAACAAGAAAGAAAAGGTTGTAAAAGTTAAACAGCCTAAAGCGAAGAAGGTTAAAGAAAAACCAGCTCCTAAAGCAAAGAAGGTAAAGCCTAAAAAGGTTAAAAAAATAAAAGAAAAAAAGCAGAAAATTAATAAAGAGAAGGTTGTAAAAGTTAAAGAGCCTAAAATTAAAAAGGTTAAAACTAAAAAAGAGCCAAAACCTATAAAAGAAGCAAAAGTAAAAGGTGTTAAGGCTAAAAAAATTAAACCAAAAAAAGTTAAAAAGGCTAAGATTAAGAAAGCGAAAGTTGTAAAAGTTAAGCAACCAAAAACCAAAAAGGTTGAGAAAGAAAAGAAAGAGGAGCCTAAGCCAATAAAAAAATCAAAACCAGAACCTAAACCTAAAAAGAAAACAGAAGTTAAAAAGAAAACCTTGCCTAAACCAAAGGCAGAAGTTAAGCCTGCAATTAGTGTAAAAGAAGTTAAAAAAGAAGTGAAGGAAGAAGAGCAAATAGCTCAAGTAACTAAGCCTAAAAAGGAAAGAAAACCTAAGCAAAGACCAACAACTTTACAAGAAGATAGGGAACAAACTTATAATTTATCTACAATTAAAAACAGAGGCTCTAAAGTACAAAGTAGGGCAGAATATAGACGTAATAACAAACGTCCAAATGGTAAAGATTACGATTAGTTTAAACTAGTCGTAAAGTAAATATGCTTTGCGTTTAAGCTTGTAATCTTCAATGCCTCTAACCCAATTTTTCTTTAATTCGTAAGCCGTGTGCTTCCCTTCAATTTGTTGTTGTAGCGATTTTGTACCAGCTAGTTTGGTAAAAAAATCATTAAAGAATTCATCCTTGTTCTCAGTGCTATTATACGCATCAATTACATAGTTTAAATCTAACCTGTTTAAACGCTGTGTTTCACTTAAATCTAAACCATAACAAAGTTTACCTTCATGTTTAGGATATTTTGCACCAATGTTTGGTTGAGGTGTAAACGTGTAATTAAAATTATACATTTCAGTATTTAAAAACGGACTCCCAAAAACCTGAAACTGCTTATCAGTTCCTCGACCAGCACTTACATTAGTACCTTCAAAAAAGCATAAACTAGGATATAAATTTATAGCCACATCATTTGGTAAATTTGGAGAAGGTTGTATTGGTAAGCTATAAAACGTATTGTGTGTATAATTTTTTACAGGAATAACTGTGATGTCACATTGAACTTTGTTTTTTAGCCATTTTTCACCATTTATCATTTGTGCATATTCGCCAATAGTCATTCCATGTACAACAGGAACAGGATGCATACCAACAAAACTTTTGTGTTCTAATTCCAAAACAGGACCATCTATGTAATGACCATTAGGATTTGGTCTATCTAAAATTATTAATGGAATATTCTGTTCTGCACACGCCTCCATTATATAATGCAGGGTAGAGATATACGTATAAAACCTAACACCAACATCTTGAATATCAAAAATCATTACCTCTAAACCTTGTAATTGCTTAGCAGTAGGTTTTTTATTCTTTCCGTAAAGCGAAATGATAGGCAATCCAGTTTTTGTGTCAATACCATCTTTTACAACTTCTCCAGCATCAGCAGTACCTCTAAAGCCATGTTCAGGCGCAAAAACTTTACTTACTGTTACGTTTAAAGCGACTAAAGAATCTACTAAATGTGTATAATTAGTGGTTTGTAAAGCTTCAGTTTTATCTTTAAAGAGTACACTGGTTTGGTTGGCAACAATCCCAACTTTTTTCCCTTCTAATAAAGGCAAATAAAGTGCAGTTTGGTTAGCACCAACCACAAGTTGTTTGCTGTTATTAGTAACTTTAGAAGTTTCAACATCTAAATTAGCAGCAGTTTTTTCAGTAGAATCTTCAAGCGCAGCACTCTGTTTTGGGTTTCCATTTCCACAAGAAATTACTAAGAAAACAAATAATAAAACTGTATTTTTGAACATCATAAATCGTATCATAAACTTTGAATTTCGAGTATTTTATAGCTAAACGCATTATCGATAGTAAATCGTATAAAAGTAGCATTTCCGCACCAATAATAAAAATAGGAATTGCAGCAATTGCTATAGGCATAATTGTAATGCTCATTGCAATCGCAACAGGAATTGGTTTAAAGCAAAAAATTACAGATAAAGTTGTTGCTTTTAATGGACACGCAACAATTTCTAATTACGACAATAATAACTCGCAAGAAAGTTTAAAACCAATCTCTAAAAACCAAGATTTTTATCCAGACTTTAAAGCTGTCGATGGCATTTCACACATTCAAGGTGTAGCAACAAAATCTGCAGTAATTAGAAAGGTCGATGATTTCGAATATATAGTCGTTAAAGGCGTTGGCGCAGATTACGATTGGCAATATTTTGAGGAGTATTTAGTACAAGGCAAACTGCCAGATTACAAACAATCCATTAGTGTAGAGGTTATAATCTCGGAGTATTTATCACAACGACTAAACATTAAATTAAACGATAGAATAAACACCTATTTCTTGCAAGATAATTTAGATAAAGCACCACGAATACGACCATATAAAGTAGTAGGTATTTATAATTCTGGTTTTAAAGAATTCGACGAGTTATATGTAATTGGAGATATAAAACACTTACAAAAACTCAATAAATGGGAAGACCATCAAGTAGGTAATTTCGAAGTTTTTATCACTAATTACGACGAATTAGACACCAAAGGCCTAGAAATACATAACAATTTACCACCTTTAATAGACTCCGTAACTGTAAAGCAAAAATACCCAATCGTATTCGATTGGATTGGTATATTTGTTAAAAATATTTATGGTATAATTGGCATAATGATACTCGTGGCAGGCATAAATATGATTACAGCCTTACTCGTTCTTATCCTCGAACGCACACAAATGATAGGCATACTCAAAGCCTTAGGAAGCAGCAGTAAAAGCATACAAAAAATCTTTTTGTACAACGCCTCGTACCTTATACTGTTAGGCTTATTTTGGGGAAATTTAATAGGTTTAGGATTGTTATTCGCACAAAAATACCTCAAACTTTTTCCCTTAGATCCATCAGTCTATTACGTGTCCGAAGCACCAGTTTACATCAACATCACCTACATATTAGCACTAAATTTAGGCACCTTTGTACTCTGCTTACTAATGCTACTTATCCCATCTTTGCTCATCTCCAAAATTTCGCCAGTAAAAGCAATAAAGTTTGAGTAAATGTAATAATTATGGCGTTACCACAAGGGTCAGGCTTTCAAGGCTCGCTCTCTGCGAGGAGCTCAAACAAACCTTTCAATCCTTAACGCAAAATCCAGAATACAACATTAAACAGTAAAAATAATTCGTGTATTGGTAGCAAACACTTAAATTTGCAAAAGCAAAAAATAACGTATGGATTACGCAAAAAATATATTAGAAACTATAGGCAATACACCATTAGTAAAAATTAATGCATTAACTAAAGACTTACCCTGTTTAGTGCTTTCAAAATACGAAACCTTTAATCCAGGAAACTCGGTTAAAGATCGTATGGCATTAAAAATGATTGAAGATGCAGAAGCAGATGGCAGATTAAAACCAGGCGGAACAATCATAGAAGGCACCTCTGGAAATACAGGAATGGGTTTAGCCTTAGCAGCAATTGTAAAAGGCTACAAATGTATTTTTGTAATGGCAGATAAGCAATCTAAAGAAAAAGTAGATATATTAAAAGCAGTAGGAGCAGAAGTTGTAGTTTGCCCAACAGCAGTAGAACCAGACGACCCAAGATCGTACTACTCTGTATCCAAACGTTTAGGCAAAGAAATACCAAACTCATGGTATGTTAACCAATACGACAATCCAAGTAATACTGTAGCGCATTACGAAAGTACAGGACCAGAAATCTGGAAACAAACCGAAGGTAAAATCACACACTTCGTTGTTGGAGTAGGAACAGGAGGAACCATTTCTGGAGTAGGTAAATACCTAAAAGAGCAAAACCCAAATATAAAAATTTGGGGAGTGGATACCTATGGCTCAGTATTTAAAAAATACCACGAAACAGGAATTTTTGACGAAAACGAAATCTATCCTTACGTAACCGAAGGCATTGGAGAAGACATACTGCCAAAAAACGTGGACTTTAGCATAATAGATGGGTTTACTAAAGTAACCGATAAAGATGCTTGTGTTTACACACAACGTCTTGCTAAAGAAGAAGGTATGTTTTTAGGCAACTCCGCAGGTTCTGCAATAAAAGGCGTGTTACAATTAAAAGAACATTTTACTAAGGACGATGTTGTTGTGGTACTCTTTCACGACCATGGAAGCCGTTATGTAGGTAAAATGTTTAATAACGACTGGATGAAGGAAATGGGTTATTTGGAGTAGCAAATTTCTAGTAAAGCAAGAATTTTTATTTTTGGAAATTCGTTTAATGTCTTCTGATGTTAGCCGTTTTCAAATGTTATATAGCATTCGTTAAACAAAGCTAGCGATTTTTAGATATAGAAATAACCCAAACTATTTTAATAAATGGATTTCTTTTTGGTCCCTTTTTTCTATGAGAATTTAAAAAATAGATCATTAAAAAAGTAGGCTATAAAAATTTTTCAATCTTATTTTGTTTAAATGTTTTAACTAAACTTTAAACAAAATTGGGAATATTTAAGATTGTCATCACTTATCTTTGAGTAAATCTAAAAACAAAAACTATGAAAACAAAAAATGTATTTATGGCCTTTGCACTTGTTGGTCTTATTGGATTAACGTCTTGCAAAGACGCTCAAAAAGAAGTAGAAACTACAAACAAGGAAGTGGCTCAAAAAGTAGAAGAGACTAAAAAAGAGGTTCAGGAAACGCCTAATATTGTTGGAGTTGCTGTAGGAAACAAAAATTTCTCCACGTTAGTTGCAGCAGTAAAAGCAGCAGATCTGGTAGAAACTTTAAGTGGTAAAGGTCCCTTTACAGTGTTTGCACCAACAAACGATGCCTTTAATAAATTACCAGAAGGAACAGTGACAAGTTTACTAAAACCAGAAAGTAAAGAAACATTAACCTCTATATTAACATACCATGTTGTTTCAGGAAAATTTGAAGCTGCAGCTGTAGTCGAAGCAATTAAAGCTAATAAAGGAAAATTTGAAGTTGCTACTGTTCAAGGAGGAAAACTAGTGGCATCTCTAGAAGATGGTAATGTAATGTTAACCGATGAAATAGGAAACAAATCTAAAGTAGTAATTGCAGATGTTGCAGCATCAAATGGAGTAATTCATGCAATTGACTCTGTAGTAATGCCTAAATAATTAGAATTAATTAATATTAAAAATCCGCAATCTAATCATTGAGTGCGGATTTTTTTATGCGATTTTATTTATAGTTGTCAATAGGTTTTTATAAAACTTATTTAAGTTCTAAGTGAGCAAGTTAGTATATAAAATACTTCTCTAGTTTTTACAGCTATTGAGATTTCTTTAATTGACAAAAACACTTATTTGCAGTTGCAAAATACTAGTTGCTTTATGATACAAATTACAGAAGTACTTTAGTGAAAAATTAATGAGTTTTTACTTGTTTTTTACCACAGTACTTTGTTGTAAGTAGTGCTTTTTTCATTCAGGTTGTTTTCCGATGTTTCTTGTTTAGCTCAAATCTGTGCGTTGGCAAGACATACTCTTTTGCAATTTTGGGCTTGTGTGATGGCTGAAGCGAATTGCAAATGTGTATGGCTTAGGCGTTGGCATTATTCGGTTCAGATTTTATCAATTCACGTGCAAAATCAATGAATAATTTATATGCTTTTGTAAATGAATAGTTGTCATCTGAATGTTTAACAGCTATGTTCCTTTTTACCATTGTAGAACCAACTAACCTTTTGATACTATCTGCATCATTTAATTGCTTATTTGATTTAACTATATCAGACCAAGAGCTATTTTTTATGTAATCAACTATTTCGTCAATGTGAAAGTCCGAAAACCCTAATTCATCCATAAAATTCTTTCCGTCTTTATCTAGTTCATAGCAGAAGATTGAGAAAAATATGCTTATATCACGAGAAGTATTTTCATTTGTTTCTTTTGAAATTAGATAATAAAATTCTTGTGTTTTCTTTAATTCAAAACCAAACGACTTATCAAAAAATTCAGCATAGAAATCTTGATTATCCTTTACGATATCAAAGTAAGATTCGTCAATGGTTATAAATCTTCCATCCATTAAAGATGTAACTATTTGTTTGTGTTTATTTGGATACATTTTCTTTTTTAGTGATTTTTAGTTTTGGCATTATTAGCTCTCCTTGTTCCGTTTTAAAAGAAATATTTCGATTCTCTTTGTCCTGTTGTACTTCATAATCTTCTTCAAAGATTAAACTCGTTACCATAAAGTAGTTGTCAAAATCAAAGTTCTCGTTTTCGTTTTCCAATGTTGTTTTACACCAAGTAAAAAAGTCGTCAACTGGAAGTTTTGAGTTTAGCTGTGATTTGTATTCACTTTTATTGAAAATCCATTGGTCTACAATTTCTGTTTCCTCTTCGATAAATACATCTTCTTCATTTTTAAATTGGTCAAAATATTCTTTTGTGTTTTCGTAAATAAACGGATTATAAAGATTATCCCTTGTTGTATTAAAAAGCTCTGGTGGTTTAATCCTCTTATAGCAGTTTCCATTTGTTAAATACAAGTGAAAACCTTGTAAATATTCACTTTCTGTCCTAATCCTATCTATAAGAGGTAAAAGTTCATTACTTAAGATAGAAGACTGTTTGCTAATATCTTTTACTACTTGCCTTAACAAATTATAAAGTTTTTCGAACTGCCTTCTTATGCTTTCGTCTGTATAATCAAAACGCTTATTATTTGAAAATTGAGAAATACTTAGTAGTTCATTATAGATTGATTGAGAATGATTTATATCTAAAATTGTGTTTAAAGGAATGATATAATAATCAATTAAATATCTAGCTTTTTGTACTTTTTCTTGATATTCAATTTTTCGAGTATTTGCTTTTAATTCTCTAGATTCATTTAGAAGACTTATTGTGTTATTTGTTACTGCATTTGAAAATTTCTTAATCTCGTTTGCCAAAGCTTCAATTCTATCCAGCAAAATATTTTTGTCTTGATTGATGCCTTCTTTTATATTTAAAAACAAAGTTCTAATCGATTGACCAAATTTTTCAATCTCTTCTGGAAGTAATGGTTTGAATTGTTGAAGAACAAACTCAAATAAAACGAAATATGGTTCATTGATTATATAATCGTCATTTTGTTCAACAAGTAATTTGTGTTCAAAAAGCTGATTCTCAATATCACTTCCAAATTCTTTAAGTGCATCAGAAACTTGACTTTTTAAGATAATTTCATTCTTAACTTGTATGTCAAAGAGTTGCCTTAACAAGTCAAAATGAGTTGCCAAAAAATGTAATATAGTTTTCGGTTCTGACTTAAACATTGATTAAAATTTCTTGTTCTAAAAATCTATTTGTACGAGCAACTTGTTCTCGAATTTGTATAACGATTGAATCTTTCGAGTTTTTTACAAGGTTGCTCATTTTAGCCTTATTTCCTTTTAAAGATGCTGAATGTTTGTCGAAAAGTTCATTATAATTGGAAGGCAAATACAATTGAGCATTAGTAAAAACTTCTTTTATTCGTAAATATTCATCAAGTCCATTAAAGTCAAAATCGACAAAAACTAAAACTTCCTTTGCACTAATTTTTGAAATAGATTCTTTTCCGATTCTACCATATTTATGTAGAAACAGATACTTTTTACCTAAGAGTTTTTCTGCATTTAAGAAAGTTTCTAAATTTTCTACAAAGCAGATTTTATTAGCATTAATTGAATTAGGAATTACAGAAAATAAACCAAAATCAAGAGTCTGTTTTTTAATATCTGTAAGTTGATTGTTTATTTGAACTGAATTAAAACCTCTTAGCAAGAAAATTGGGTTATTGTCAATTTTTGTTGCTTTTGAGTTTCTATATTTTTTAATATTTCCTGATTTGCTTTTGCTAACTTTTTGTTCTGGAAATGACGTTTTAAAAAATTTTTCAAATTCATTTTCTTTAGAAACTATAATTTTGAAACCTCTGCCAAGTTTAAATGATTCTAAAATTTCAGCACGAAGCAAGTTTTGAAAAATATCAGATTTTAAAACGGTTTTAGGTATTTCCGATTTTGAAACCGATTTACTTTCAAATAATAGTTTATATGTTTTGAAGTCAACTTCTTTCATTATGCTTCAATCGGTTTTCTTAATATGACATTTCCATTCTTCTCGCTAACCACGATTTTACCTTTGTTTCTTCTGACGAGATAGTATTTATCAAATCCATTATATGGATGAAGTGGTGCAGCTGAAATCGGTATAAAATTGTGTTCTTTGCAGAAGTTCAATATTTCAATTCTGTTTGCTTCGTCAATAGTTCCTATTTCATCAACAAATAGGACAATTTTGTTTTCATCATCTTTTACAACTATTTGATTAATAATAGACATAATTAGTACCAACCGAATCATTTTATCTGTTCCATCAGATTCAATTTGATTTTTAAGGTCTACAACTTTGTGATGTCCTTTTTTATGTAGATGAAGTTTGATATCAAATAAATCATTAAATGTAATAGTGGTTTGATTGTCTAAATATTTATTGAGTGTGTTTAGGTTTTCTGATTGGTCGTCAAAAATTAGTTCTGATGTTAAATCTCTAATTTGAATGATTTTATTTAAGTCCTTAATAAGTTTGTCGTTTTCTACAATTTCAATCTTTAAGGTATCGATATCGGATATTTTTATTTTCTTAATTTTTGAATTGAATTGATTTGTAATGAATGAGTTAAATTCTTCAAATCTTGAATAAATTGTTCGACAAGGATTTGCAAATTGGGTTGATATATTTTTAAGCAAACCATCAATTGCCTTTTGTTTATCTTCTAATGTTACTAATTCAGAATCAACGTGTTTAATAAAATCAATTTCATTAGCGAAAGATGTTTCTGTTTTTAGTTTCAAGCGTTCAAATAAACTATCCTTTTTGAGTTTAATTTCTCGTCTTTCTTCAAAGTTTCTTTTGAGGTTCTTGTAGATATTGTCAAGTGAATCCGTTGATTGATATTCAATAGGTTTAATTCCAAGCTGTTCAAGTTCTACTTTCCAAGTTTGGATTTCTTTGATTCGATTTTCTTTTGTAGTAATTTCTCTATCGTCTTGCCTTATAGACTCAGCTAGCTTTCTTATTTCTTCCTCAAGAAGTTTAATATCTCTTGTAGATTTCTCTTGTTCTTCTAGTAGCTTACTGAATTCAGCTTTTAATATTTCTAATTCCTTCTCTAAAGTTGGTAGTTTATTTAGCTTCTCAATTTTATCGGATACATTTTTGATTTTTTTCTTTATTTCTTCTAAATCTTTTTGATGCTTTTCTAAATCTTTAGCAATTGGTAGTAATTTTTCATTGTAAATCTTTTCTTTCTCAAATTCCCTTACTTGTTTTTTTAAATCTTCAATTGAATCTATTGATTTTCCTTTCAAGTCATTAGGTAATTCTATTGCTCCATCAAAAAGTTTCATCAAGTTCTCTATATGATTGATTTTTGAAGAAATATTTTCTGATGGCAGACTGGTTATCTCTGTTGACAGAATTCTATTTAGTAATTCTTTGTGCTCTTGATTATCTGATATCTGATGAATCAATTGATTTGAATAGCTCTCAACTTGTTTTGTGAGTTTATCGATTTGAGTTTTGAATTTTTCAACCTTGCTCTCAATGTCTTTACTGCTTAAATTTTGATGCTCTATTTGAGTTATTTGACTTTCTTTTGTTTTTCTTTCAGTATCCAAATTTTCAAGAGATTGTTCCAAAAATTCCAAACTCTCAAACGACTTAACTTCTTTTATCAGTTCATCTTTTTTGTCAATATCTTTCTGTTTCTGCTCCGATTGGGTTTTTATTTTACCCAATTCTTGGTTCAATCTGTCTTTTTTTGGATTTAGGGTTTCATTTAAATAAGTTCGGTTTTTATCTCTTTCTGTTTTCATTTTAGAAACAGAAGTTCCCAACTCAGAATAAAGTGAAGAATATTGTTGGTCAAATGCAAAAATTAATTCAGACAAAATTGCACTTTTTCCTTTGTATTGATTTACCAATTCCTTGAAATCAGAAAAGCTTCGTTGAATGCTCTTGATTACTTTTATATCTCGATTATGCCTTAATAAAGTTTGAATGTCTTTTTGATTTTTCTTTGAAAATGAAACACTCTCATTTTCTTTGTTATCCGCTATAATTAAAGATTCTTTAAGTGAATCGTTGTTGATTAATTTTGAGTTTATTAAGTATTTGTAGATTTTAGAAAAATTATTGCTTATACCACGTCCATCTTGATTTACGCTTTGATTTAGCCAAACAACTCCGTTGTTTCTTTTTCCTTTTTGGTATACAAAATTAAAAACGTCTCTACGATTAGGGAATTTACTATGTTCTATTCCATTCGTAGCAAATTCAGATAGCAATGAGTCAAATTTTCTAATTTTTTGACCATTAGCAGTTTCCATAAAATAAAGTTTCTCTTTGTATTCGCTATCAATTTTATAGTAATCTAAATTGCCTTCGGCATTTTTCTTTACCAAAATAGAGTAGTAGCGATTTTTGAAAATTTCAAAGATTATAAAACTAGAATTTATCGAAGGGAAATAATGGTTGAAGGTAGTTTTGTCTCCTGTTCGATTTCCGCTAAAAGTCATTTCTCTTCCATCAATAATAAATAGAAAGTTTAGAGCGTAAATCAGCGTACTTTTTCCGATGTTGTTTGGTCCTACAATTTGAAGAGAATTACAATTGTCAAGTTCTATATCTGCTTTTGAGTAGATGTCAGAGTTTAATATTATTAATCGTTTAAGCATTCAATTTTTCTGTCAATTTAAGTAATTATTATCAATTTCCAACAAAGTTGAGCGTTGGCAAGAAACAGCTCTTTTGGTTTTTTTTAGCGTTGGCTTCTGTGTTGGAAAAAAAACCAAATGTGCTGTTTGTGCGGTTGGCTTTTTTAGTTCAAATGTTGATGTTAAGCACGATTTCCGCATTACTTACAACGGTCTTGTATATGAAAAGTAGCGGATTTTATACACTAACTTTTCGGATTATAATAGACCTTTAATTTATTCATTTTGTTTCGTTTAAACGACTAAACCGCTATTTTTTATATACGTCTTAAGTTTACAATTCATTAAATTAGATAAATAAACAGAAAAGACAAAAGAGAGGAGTAAGGTTATTATATACGCAGAAGCCTAGACTTCGTCAACATTGAAAATCCCCTCTCTTTTCTACACAGATTTCG
>NZ_JBSHNP010000060.1:0-827 GCF_053604675.1 Lacinutrix salivirga | reverse complement strand
TGTAGAAAAGAGAGGGGATTTTCAATGTTGACGAAGTCTAGGCTTCTGCGTATATAATAACCTTACTCCTCTCTTTTGTCTTTTCTGTTTATTTATCTAATTTAATGAATTGTAAACTTAAGACGTGTATAATTAATTGCTAGGTCACTGCCGACTTACGAAAATTCCGCTGGAATTTTCTATCTGTGATTTGTTTGCTAAATTAGTTGCTTAAACACGCAACTAATCATAAACAAAACCGTTAAACGAACCTCTTCAAAAACCCATTATTCAAAAGTAGCTACCAAACTCTAAAAAAACGCACTATACTGTAGCACTCTAAAATCGAAAGTATTAAACTTAGGATTACTCGCTTTTAATTGTTTATAAAGCGGATTACTACCAATGGAAATATTTACTGCTCCAAAGCTTGAAGTTAAGGATACTGTTTTTATAATACTAGTGTTATGGTAAATGACCTCGTAATAGCCTATAGCGTCATCCTTTTTATTAGCGCCAAAGGTTCTCCAAATTTATGAGATAGCTTACTTTTAAAAAAAAACTGTTTTAGTGACAACTAAAGGGTGTTTAAATTTCTATTTGCAAGTTAAATACAGGAAACAATTTGGTTTGTTTCTAAACTTAAAAATCGCTAGCTTCGTTTAACGAATGATATTAAACATTGAAACGTTTGATATCAGAGCACATTGTGCAAAACAAGGGCTAATTTTTTAAAGTCCGTAAATCTGATCTTTTTTCCAGACTATTTATTAAAAAAATCGTGCTACTTACCTACTCGTTTGTAGAGACTTTTCGGCATAAAACTGTAGAGACTAAATCGCATAGCT
>NZ_JBSHNP010000059.1:0-418 GCF_053604675.1 Lacinutrix salivirga | reverse complement strand
TTCAGTATTCAGTAATCAGTTATCAGTTATCAGTAATCAGTAATCAGTGATCAGTTATCAGTGATCAGTTATCAATAAACATTTATCAATAAACAGTTTTGAGTAATCACACCACGTCAGTTCGAGTGATGCGACCTTAGGAGCATTGTATCGAGAACAGTTAAGGGTAAAAAATCGCTATTATACTATTGTAATACAGCTTCTCAATTCAATTTGTTCGTGTCCTCACAAATCACTCGAAGTAACGTTGCGGAAGTATAATGTATAAAGTTGTACTGAGTTTTGAGTAATCACACCACGTCAGTTCGAGTGATGCGACCTTAGTAGCATTGTATCGAGAACCTTTTTAAGAGTAAAAAACACTATTTTATTATTTAGACTTCTCAATACAATTTGTTCGTGTCCTCACAAATCACTC
>NZ_JBSHNP010000058.1:0-494 GCF_053604675.1 Lacinutrix salivirga | reverse complement strand
TGTATCGAGAACTTCTGTTTATGGCTTCTCGATACTATTTGTTCATGCTTCACAAATCACTCGAAGTGACGTTGCGGAAGCTGTGTGTTTATTATGTTATACGTTTTATATCATACACTTTGAGTAAGCACATCACGTCAGTTCGAGTGGTTCGACCTTGGGAGAACTGTATCGAGAACTTTTGTTTATCGCTTCTCGATACTATTTGTTCATGCTTCACAAATCACTCGAAGTGACGTTGCGGAAGCTGTGTGTTTATTATGTTATACGTTTTATATCATACACTTTGAGTAAACACATCACGTCAGTTCGAGTGGTTCGACTTTAGGAGAACTGTATCGAGAACTCTTTAGCTTATGGCTTCTCGATACTATTTGTTCATGCTTCACAAATCACTCGAAGTGACGAAACGGAAGCAAAGTGTGATATATTGGTTTTTAAATTTATGAGTTAGCACATCACGTCAGTTCGAGTGGTTCGATTTTAGGAGAACT
>NZ_JBSHNP010000057.1:0-1108 GCF_053604675.1 Lacinutrix salivirga | reverse complement strand
TATTTACTACTGCGATTTTACGGCTAAAGTAGATTTAATTTTATTTCTGTTTGCGATGTCCATGATGTAAACTACGTGTTTCATCTCCACATCTTGGTCTGAGCGTATGGTTATGGTTGGCGACTCTGTATTGCCTATTTTATTTAATACTTCTGCTTCTAAAGCGTCTTTTGAGACTTGTTTTAAATCTACATAGTAATTCACATTTTTATCTACACTAACAGATACATTTTTTGTTTGCGTGGTTTTGCTTGTAGATTGTGGCAATAATAAATCTATAGCTTCTGCAGAGACTAAAGTGGATGCAATCATAAAAAAGATAAGCAGCAGAAACACTATATCTGTCATGGACGACATATTAAATTCTGGTGATACTTTATTTCTTCCTCTTAAATTCATAGTTTACATTGGTTCGTTTAATAGGTCTAAAAACTCTACGCTATTGGCTTCCATTTTATACACCACTTTGTCTGTTTTTACTACTAAATGGTTGTATGCCATATAGGCTACAATACCTACAATTAATCCTCCAACGGTTGTGGTCATTGCTGTGTATAATCCATCTGCCAAAGTTTTTATATCTATAGAACCTCCTGAGTTGGCGATTTCGAATATAGATAAAATCATACCAATTACTGTTCCAAGAAACCCAATCATTGGCGCTACTCCAGATATGGTAGCTAATACACTAACGTTTTTCTCTAGACTATAAATCTCTAATCGTCCTGCGTTTTCTATGGCTGTATTTATATCTTCTAAAGGTTTGCCAATTCTGGAAATCCCTTTACTTATTAAACGTGATACTGGCGAATTTGTTTGTGCACATAGGTTTTGTGCCGAATCGATTTTACCTCCACTCACATAATCTCGTATTTGATTCATAAAATTAGAATCGACCTTAGAGGCTTCTTTTATAGCAAATAACCTTTCGAAATAAATGTAAGTTGCTACTATTAAAAGCACAACGAGTATGGCGATTATTACCATTCCTGCTGTTCCTCCTGTGGTAATAAGCTCTATTATAGACAGTGTTTTTTCTACTGGTTCGCCTTCTGTTAATTGTGCATCTGCATTTTGTGCAGTCTCTTGGATTAAGGTGTTTAACATA
>NZ_JBSHNP010000056.1:0-453 GCF_053604675.1 Lacinutrix salivirga | reverse complement strand
CTTCCATTAGGTGATGCTACAGTAGATGTAGAAGAGAATACATTACCAGCAGATATTGATCCAACATTAACAACAACCGGATCAGATCCAGAAACGGTAACAGTAGTTGATGGTACAACAGCATCTACAAACGATGGATATGTACCAATCTTAGGAGATATTACAGGAGTAGTATTCGAAGATACAAATGGCGATGGTATCCAAGATGCAGGTGAAGAAGGAATAGCAGGAGTAGATGTTACAATTACAGATGCAGACGGAACAGTTACAACAGTAACCACTGGAGCAGATGGAACATGGACAGCAACAGACCTTCCATTAGGTGATGCTACAGTAGATGTAGAAGAGAATACATTACCAGCAGATATTGATCCAACATTAACAACAACCGGATCAGATCCAGAAACGGTAACAGTAGTTGATGGTACAACAGCATCTACAAACGATGGATAT
>NZ_JBSHNP010000055.1:0-57652 GCF_053604675.1 Lacinutrix salivirga | reverse complement strand
GTTTTTGTCTGCTTTTGTTGCATTGGCACCATAAGTATTTATTGTGTAAACAGCAACTTTGTCTATCTCAATGGTTTTAGGACCAGATATAGTTTTTGGAAAACTTATTTTATTTTCTTTTTTATCTGCATCTGCGTCTCTGGTTAAGGTTGTAAAGGTTTCGGCATCTCGAGCAGTTTTAGCTGTTTCTGCATCTTTAACTGCTTTTTTGCCTGCTTCGGTTTCGTCTTCACGTATATAAAGTGCTTCTTGCCAACCTTCAAAACTTTTTATAGCATCTTCGGTCTTAGAGGCCATTTTATCTGTTTTTGGACGTAATTGTATTTTTTTTATGCCTACTTCAATATCTGTGCCTTCAGTTTTATTTAAAATTTTTCCGTCTTGCTTTTCTATGTCAATATCTATCCAATCACTAACTTCTGTAGTTGTAGTTTTGTCTTCTAATTTAGCAAATACTAAAACTGGTAATGCATCGGTTTCTACTTTAACTAATTTTAAAACGTCTTTTTTTTCTTGATTTTGGCTTTTGCTTTCTTGTATTTTTATTTTTAAGGTTTTGCCATCTAGTTTTTTAGTTTCGGCAACCAAAAAGACTTGATAACCCATTGGAGCACCAGCAATTTTTTTATAGTATTCTTTTTTCTCTTTTTTTAAAGCTACAATGGTAATTTCGTCATCCTTTTCATGAGTTTCTTTAGTATAGGCAGCGATAATTTTTTGATTATTGGTGTATTTTTTATCACCATCAAAAGTTAATTTTCCTCTTATAATATTAGCGATTTCGGTTTTTTGTGCGGCAGTTTTTAATGCTGTTTTACTTTTAAATTTATAGGTAAAAGTATCGTCATGCGTTTTTTCTGGGTACTCAATTACTTTCTCGGCAAAATAGGCTGTAATAACTTCTGCTTCTTCTCCTTCTACTTTTAAAGTTTCATTAAAAGTATAAGTTCTGCCTGCTGCGTTAACAGTATCTATTATAATATCTAATTGACTTGAGCTACTCATACTTATTTAGTTATAATTTAGTAAAAGCGATGTGCCTTTATCTTTATATATAATATCTAAAAACTCCTTATTATCTTTATTTTTAACAGTGTAGTTAAAATTTATGGCCTTGTTTTGGAATTGCAAGTGTTCTACTTTTTGTAATACATTATGTAATGTATTTAAGGTAAATTCTTTTTCATTTATTACTAATGTACAATTATTTTTATCTAAAATTGCTTCTATAACTGTATTGTTATTAGTGTAGCGATTACCAACTGTAATGTTTTTTATTGCAAATGTTTTTGGGTTTAACGCATAATGTAGCACGATGTCTTTTTCTCTAACACGATCTGATAAAGTTTCGGGTGGCGTATAAAATATGATGTCTTCTGGAGATGTTGATAGTGTTGTGCTGTTTAAACGCTCTTCAAAACTAATAGGTTTGTTGTTTGCTTTTGTTTCTTTTTTAATTGAATCTATAAAATGCTTTTGCTCTTTTATATCTTTAAGTGCAAAATCATTCATTTTTTTTAAGGCATTTATAGTGTTTTCTATATTAAAAATATAGTTTGCCTGATAGTCGTTTATAGAAGTATTACGTATGTCCATACCTGTGTTTTGTGTTTCGCAAGAGAGAAATAAACCAAGAATAATTAATAAAAATGCTTTCTGTTTTTTCATAGCTCTACATTTAAAAGTATTGTAAAGGGTTGAAATAACGTTTTATTTTTTACATTTTTAAAATGCTGTAAACAAAACATGGCCACTAAACCAGGAATCCATTGTTTTGCAGCACCATCTGCGCCACCATCTTCCCAACCTGCACCAAAGGTGTCGAAAAAAGTAAGGTTTGATATTTCTGCCTTTAGTTCTCCATTTTCTTTAACTATTTGGTAGTTAGCCAGACAGCCTTGCATGCCACCAACAAATGTAGCTATTTCGTTTACGTTTGGATTTGCGCCTTGTAATGGACTGTAATAGGGCAGACTAGTGGAAAATCTATAAATGTTATTGCTTTTTGAAACGTATTTATTTTGATTGTAACAGTCCACTAATTCTTTTTTTAAGTTAGGTAAAAATTCGTTTTTAAATTTTGCTGAATCTTTTATTTCTCGAACAGGATTTGAACTATTATCAAAAATAAAATTTTGTCCTTGTCCTGTAAAAAAATGGTTAGCTAAGGCAATTCCATTTTTACCAAAACCATCTTCAATATCAGAAAATCCCCATAAAACAGCTTTCATTTCTGCTTTAAGATATAAAGTAGGGTAGGACTTGGTAAGGTTAATATTGGTAACGTCAAAATCTGTCATTCCATTTGCCTTCATTAGCTTTTCGCTAGGTTGGTCTGCATAAATCCAATCGTAGGCACGTTTACCTTTAGAGTTTACAATAATTATTTTTCCATCTTCATTAATTCGGTTACCTTTTTCTACAACACCTGTTTCTAAGATTTCTTTTTCATTAGTGTTTGCGCTAGTATTTTGGCTGCTTATAGCGTTTTGTTGCTGTGCTGTTGCGTTACTTTGGCTACTTTGTTGTGTATTGTCTATGGTTTCTAATTCTACTAAATCTAGCGTAACAGTACCATCTGCCTTAACTTTACCAGAGTAGGTTAGTGTGTCTTTACCAGTATTTATGACTTTGCCTTTTTTCTCTTTAATAATAACCTCTACAGTTTCTCCTACGTCTATATTTTGGGTTTTAACAAAAATGGATGCTTTTTCAGAGCGCATTATTTTACTTGCTCTTTTGGTTCGACTCTCATCCATCCAATAGGTTTGGATGACTTTTGGTGCTTTATCGTTTCCCATCATTGCACCAGGAATCATTTTGGCAATGTTTTTAAATTCTTCTTTTGCAGAGCCTGCAGAATTTATTTGTGTAGGATCTGTAATTGTAACTTTGCCTCCTGTAGCACACATACATTCAGAATCTTCATAAAGCCAATTTTTAGAGCCTCCTAATGTCGTTTTTTTACTGGTTTTAGTCCATTTCTGTAAGCCAGGAATACATGGTAAATAGCCTCCACTTGTTGGCTTTAATTTGCATTGCCCAAAAGTTTGTGGGACTTGCACATCTCTATCTGTTGCTTTAAATTTGCCTTGTATTTTTACTTTTTGGTTTTCTGTAACTAATAATTTTGCAGGTGTAAATCCTTGATTACACTCAACTATAGCTCCATCTAAAACATATATTTTACTACTCATTGCTTTCTAGATTAAAATGGATAGTTGTTTTATTATTATATACGTCACCAACAGAAAAAAAGTAAGTGAGCTCGCCTTTATTTATTTCACCAAATTCTGCATTAACTATATATTTTCCTTTATAATTAAAATCTAAGTCGTAATTATTACCTGCAACAGTATCTAAATCTCCAATAAAAGTGTTTAGTTTTGGTAAAGAGAAATGTTTACTATTTACATCAACTTCGGCTTCTGTTAAAACAATGGCTTTTGTTAAAGCTCTATCTTCGAATTTAATGTGTTTTTTTTCTGTGATAGGAATATCAATTTCACCTACACCATTAGAGATGATTTTATTGTTAATTAGTGGTATAGCTTCATCAAAATTTAAATTGAATATACTTGGAAAGAAAAAATTATAAAAATTATCGTTTAAGTATATTTGCTGAATGTTTTGCTCTTGTAACTGCCAATCGAAATCACTAGCCATCGCACTCAAATCTGGGAAATCTTTTAAAATTTCTGGTTTTAGTGTGTTCCATTTACTTCTTATTTCTGAAGTGTTTAGAACTTTTAAAAGCTTAAAATTGTTAGTTAGTTCTAGATGTAAAGTGTTATTAATTGTGGCTATTTTTGCAGCTAATTTTTGTGCTTTATTTATTTTTTTTAAAGCATTTAATTTTTCATTTAAAAAATAGCGATAATCCACTTTAAGTTTGTATTGTAAAGTGTTTTGGTTTGTTAAACCTAAATAGGTGAGGTTAAATCCTAAAGCTATAGAGGTATTGTTTTTTTTATCTCCTTGTATGGTTGTATTAATTACCTCTGCAGTATAGAAGCGTGTATTACGCTCTCTATTAAGCTTTAAAATTTCTTTTGTATGAGATAAAGTGTTTTTCATATAGGCTTAAAAGAACTATTATTTAGTGGTTTCGAATATTTTAGTTATAGCTTTATTTAGTTTTATACTTTCTGTATTGTTTTTTAAAACAATTTCCATATTACCATTATATTTATCGATTTGAAACAGGAGTTGAAGTTCTGTTTGTTCTGGACTTTCACTAAGAGTGTTAAAGGCTTTTTGTAGTTCGTTATCTTCAAAAAGGATTTTTCCTCCAAATAGGTCGTTGTTTTGATCTTCCCAATACATTGTTATGTCTTTAGGTATTGCTTTTAAACTATAGTTTTTTAACGATTTGTCATTAGCTAAAGTGTACAAGTTTTCTCCGTTGAAGTAGTTGATGTAAATTTTAGTAAGTATGCCTTTGTTTTTATGTTCAAATGCTGGGTTCCAATTATACTTAGTGCGATAACTATCCCATTTACCAAAAGGTATATTATCTGGATCTATGGCACCTTTAATGTCTTCATTAATTCTGCGTTCTTTCTTTCTTTTAACAAACTCCTCAACAGTTAATATTGCATTTGGAATATATTCTTCTTTAGAAATTTTTATCTCCTTGGCTTTAAATCTTCCTATTTCTACAGTTTTATCTCCATGTAACCAAATTACGATTACACCTCCAGGAGCTAAACCTAATACTATGTTTGAAAAGGTGTTTTGGTTTCCTAAAATATCTTTATAACCTTCTTTAAATAATTCCTTTATTTCAACTATTGGAAGTGTAAAACTTCCTCCATAGAATTTTTCTTCTAAATACGACACCCATTTAATGTCAAAAGAATTTGGTAATGCTTTAAAGTCTTCTCCTACAACATGTGTAGCTCCTGTTTTTCCCCATCCAGACATTAATGTATGTCCTTTTGGAATATATATGCTAGAGTTGTCCTCTAAGTAAAAGTTACCAGATATTATTTCTGCAGGATAATATTTTGGTGCATTTGCAGTAGGTCGCCATTCGTATTTTTCCATAGCTATATTTTGAGTGTATTTCTCTTTGTTTAAATTATTACATGAAATAAGACTTATAATAATTACTGTTATAATTAATTTAATATGAATTGACATAAATTTAGTTTAACCAGGATTAACAACTCTTACACGATCTCCTGTTGGTTTATTTGGGTGTAGTACATAGAAGGTAGGTGTCCAATGTGCAGAAAAATGAAAGTAATTATTACGCAAAATTTTTATTAATGGTCTATCTGTAATATTATCGAATTCTACTTTTTTTCTGGTGCCTGCTATATAACCATCTAATTCAGTTTTGATTGCTATTAAAAATTGATTATTAAGTGGATAACTGTCTTTAAGGTCTGACAGTAAATAATCTATATTTTTATTCAGGCTGTATTCTGTCATGCATTGTAATGGCACATAACTATATTTGTTACTAATATTTGTTCTTGTTGCTTCTAGATTTCCATTATAAGTATTAACATTGAGTTGAGACTCTTTATACCAACCACTTTCTACTAAGCGATGTTTTTCTCTTTCCATTTTATTTAAAAAATGTGATTGATCTACGACGAGTAACTTTTCTTCGGAGTTATCTTTATAGCCTCCACCAATATCTGAGTGTACACCAGGAAATAAAACTTCTAAACCTTTGGATTTAGGTACACTAGCAATATTTGTTCGTCTAAAATTAGCTCGATGTTCATCGTCTGCACCAATTTGAAAAACATTATTTGCTTTTGTACCAATAACATCTAATTTTAACTCTCTGGTATCATTTCCATGTCTTAGACCATAAGATGCTACTGTGTCGTATAATCCAACAAATCGAATAGTAAGAGTCCTTACTTCAATACCAGATTTCTTTAATTCTTCGCCTAAAGTTCCCCAATCTACGTTCCAATTAATAGGTCTTCCTCTAGGTCCACTTTTTTTCTTTTCTCCTTTTCGTCGTGTAATTCTGTACACAAAATACCTTGCTGTTGCAGCACCACGACTAAACCCATACGTATCAATATATAAGTTATTTACTTTTTCTACACCTTTATTTTTACATGATTTTATAATTTCATTTGCAGTTTCTTTAATTCCTTTATTAGCTTTGGCAATTACGCCTTGCTCGCCTTCGCCTTGTGCTACACCATTAAAAAAGTTGTCTTCTTCGGCATTTGCAGTTCCTGCTCCTTCAATATAAATAGAAAATTGTTGGTTTTTTTCTTCGTCTTTTATTTGATAAAAAGGTTCGCCTCTAGAGATATTGGAATGTTCATTTTCAAAGCTACTTCCTTCCTGAAAAATGTATTGAGACTCTAATTCTGAATTGTAAGGCAATCCGTTTTCTTTATTTTCTCTTGCTAATCGGGAATTAACATTTTGTCGATTATTTTGTGTGCCATCAAAAAAAACACCAGCAGTTATATTAATGCTATCCTCAGGAGTTAATTCTTCATATTCTGTGTCACCAACATATACCGTAGAGGTTTGCACATTAATGCCAGTTAATGCGGTTTGAGAAGCTTCTGCTCCTGCAGGTGTTGATGTTAATCCAATTGGAGGCATATATAGATAATAATTAAAGAATTGTGTTATAGTAAAGTACAGTTTTATTCGCCATATTCTACGGTCTCTCCACTAGCGATGGTTATTTTACCTCCAGCATTAGTTTTTATTTCACCACTAGCTTCAGTAGTTATTTCTTGTGCTTCTTGTTTGTAAGTTGCGCTAATAACTTTAATGGCTTCACCTACCTGCTTATCTTCATTTCCTGAAGTGATTTTGTTGTTTTCGTTTATTGTTTCTGTCTTATTTTTTCCTACGGAAATGTCTAAGTTTTCTTCAACATTAATTTGCATGTTTTTAGAATTTAATGTCATATTCTCTAAAGCAGTAATGGTTATATTATTGCTTGCAGTATCTATATTTACAATGTTTCCATTAATATCTGTAATGGTTATACTCTCTTCTCCTTTGGCATCATTAAGCTCTATGGTATGTCCACTTCTGGTTCTTATGGCTTTAATATCGTTTGAATTTGTTTTCCAGCTGCTTGGTTTTTGGTTACTATGGTATAAACTGCCTAACATGTATGGTTTTTCGGCATGACCACCTTCAAAACCTATAAGGACTTCTTCGCCAATTTCTGGGATGAAATGAAAGCCTTTATCGTTTCCTGTATGTGGACTTACTATTCTAATCCAAGGTGTTGTTAACCCAATTGATTTTTGCCAAGCAAATTCAACTTTAATTCTTCCTAAACCTTCTGGATCTGCATTTTCTGTAACTTTTGCCAACTGCGTTTCGCTTTTAGGAATGGCATTAATATTTGTTTTTGGATAAGCGTTAACATTTAATGAAGAGGCTTCAAAAACATTTTTATATTCTCCAGTGTTGGAGTAGGAGTGTGTTACTTTGGTAACTCTGTAGTGGCTTTTTAAAACGCTTACTACGTTGGTTAACATAACTCCAGGATTGTCCGAACTTGCTGTAATTTTTATTTGATTACTTTCTATTGCTTCTTGTTGAAGTTTAACAGCTGTATTTAAATTGTTTTTTGATTGATTATCGTCTGGAATATTAACCCAAACTTTAGTTTGATTGGAGTATAAATCTTTAGCATTGCTATTTACAACGCTAAAATAATCTTTATTTGATGCATTTACAGAGGTTGAAGGTTTTTCGTGCACTTCATCTACCAAGTAATTATTAGTATAATAGTTGAAATTTTGCGGTAAAGGCGATAATGAAGTTTTTAGGTCTTGTAAATCTCTTCCTAATTTTAGCTCTATTTCTTTATCGTTTGGATTTAATCCAAAAACCAGCTCTTCTCCATTATAATATAACCATTCTCCATGTCTGGCAGCCATTTGTTGAGCAAAATTAAAACAGCTTTGATTGGATTGTACTGTATATGCTAATGGTGTTGTAAGATTAGAGTTTTGTGTGTTTATTTTAAGCTTAGATCTATCATAATTATTAAAATTTTGCTGCATAATATCTACAAAACTCATATCACTATACGAGGTGTTATGCGGACCATCGTCACAAAGTATTGTTGGACTTTTTGCAGTAATTAATACATGATTTCCATCGCTTGCATAAACTCCTTTTTTAAAGTTTAAATCTGTAATTATACCTTTAAACTTTAGAGTTCCAAAAAAGCCTAAATCGGCATAAGATGTAGTTTCGATAGTTATTGGCGCACCAAGTAAATCTTCAATTTGTTGATTAGTAGTTTCGCAAAAGCGCTCTATAGTTTCTAGAAGGCATTGCAAATCCATAATATGGTGTGTACCAATTTCTTGTTGTAAGATACACTTACTAAAATACGGAAGTTCACTACTATTAATATTAATTTGTGTTTTAGATAACATTGCCATAGCTTAATATTTTAGTGGTGATTTTACTTTTCTACTGCAGGATTTGTGTATTTACTATCGTCTAGCTCTACACTTTCTGGTGCTAATATTAGACTAGTTACCATTGGATTATCGCTATTATTATCAAATTCATCGTTGTAATTAATACAAAACGCACCATAAAATTTTAAAATTCTGGAGCTTGCCATTGCATCTCTTTTATAGAAAATTATTTCTCCATCTTTTTGTTCGTAAGGACTAATACTCCATCCAAAAAAGCCAGTATTGCTATGCGATTCTATAACCACTTTTAATTTGTTTATTATAGGCATGCTAGAAGGTCTAGCAGAGTTGCTGTGTATTTTTTGAGACACATCAAAAGAAAATGTTAACACATTATACTCTTGGTCGTCAATAGTAAGTTTTGCTAAAAATGACATATAAAAGGGTGTTTGTAAGAGTTAATATTGAGGGAAAAAATAAGGAGTGCGTAAACGACACTCCTTATAACTCTATATTTAGTAATAGTAAGGAATTCGCTAAACTAAACCCACTCGTTTATGTGTTCTCCGTTACCTATTCCGATGCTTTTTGCCGAAATCACAATACTTTCTGCCATTGGATTATCTCCTGAATGATCAAATTCTTCGCTATAGTTTACCATGTAAGCTTCGGTAAATTTTAATTCTTTAGCTTTTGCGTCTGTGTCTCTTTTTAAAAATGTTATAGAACCGTCTTTACGCTCAAAGTTATTGAACATCCAATCCGATAATGTTGTATCTGATGTAGATTCTACTGTTAGTCTAATTTTTCCTCCTCTTGTAATAGAAGATGGACGTCCAGTTGCATCTGTTTCTTGGTGCAGTTCGTAACCACAACTTAAAACGTTATACTCTTTTCCTCCAACATTTAGTTTTGCTTTAAATGACATAATAATTGATTTTAATGGATTAATTAATTTATTTATTTAATAAAGCTTACGCTTGATTATTTATAGTGTTGTTGATAAGCCCATTATGGGTTGCTTATCTTGGTTTAATAAAAAACCATCGTTATTAATTACTTTCAACTTTGTTTTTACACTTACTTCTATAGGAAAAAAATAATCATAAAACACATTTACAAATTTTAAAATACCATCCTTGCTAATAAAATCAATTATTTCTTCTTCTTCAATTGGTCCAATTTCTACTTGATAATAGGGTTGTAAAATAGTGTTGTTTTTTTTAGTTAATGTAAAATTTGTTCCTAAAACAACTTCGTCTGTAACTAAGTTACGATTAGAAATTGGATTTGGATTATACGTTTTATTAATTTTCACTTTTTTGTTTAAAATATTTTTTAAACAAAGTTCCATAAGCTCAATATTGCCAGCTATTTTATAAGCATAAGGCAATAGTTTTAATAATTTTAGTAAATATTTTTTAGGGATAGATTGGTCAATTTTCCAAAAGTCTATTAAAAAATTGTCATCTAAATTTATAAAATTATTTAATAATTCTTGCTCTTTTTTTTCAATATTTAATTTCTGATTAAAAAACTCATTTTCTAATGGCAGAAAAAAATGTCTTGCTTCTTCTTCTTCTTTTTTGTACGTTTTTCTTAATTCTGGGTATGAGGTTTTACTATTAGTTTTATCCTTGGTATGGAATAAACCTTCTGGTAATTGATCGTACAAGCCATTTCTACTAAGGTTTAAAAAGAGCGTGTTGTCTTCAATAGAGCCTAAGTTTAGTATATCTCTTCTGTGAGAACGCCTAAAAGCACTTTTGTTTTTAACTACTAAATTATCTTGTGTTAGACTAGAGTTTTTTTGTAATTCTGCAACCACTATTTCTGCTTTCAGGTTTTGGTAAACAGAAAGGAGTTCTTCAAAAATATGTTCTAGTTCTTTGGTGTTCATTTAGTGGTGTTATCTTTTAGGTCTTTTACCACCTGCAACAAATCTTTTTTTCCAAAAACTATTGTCCAGTTCGCTAATTTTTACACCTCTAATTCCATTATCTTTGGTGTAGGATGTTGCATGTACAAACTTTCCGTTATGTAAATACACTCCAACATGGCTTATTGTATTTTTAAATTCTCCAGAGCCTTTAAAGAATATAAGATCTCCTTCTTCTAGGTATTCTTTTCCTAAAAATTTATTGGTGAGCTCAGAATCAAATTGTTTTTCAGCAGTACGCTCTATATATTTATCGTAAACAGCTGTGTAGAGTCTTTGAGTAAACGATGAGCAATCTATACCAGCTTCGGTTTCGCCACCTAAGAGGTAGTCTGTGCCTTCCCATTCTTGTATAAATTCGTAAAGTTTTTTGTTTGTTAGTGTTTCTGGAGTAACATCTAACTTCATTCCGTATTTAATTTGTATGCTTGTAACTTCTGGAGCTTTTGTTATTTGCTCTTTCTCTTCTTCAATTGGAGCAATAATTACTTCTTCTTCTTTTTTGTTTTTATTTTCTTTCTGGAGTTTTTTCTTCTTTTTTTCTAATTCTTTATCTCTTTTTTCTTTTTCTTTTTTTGCCTTTGCAAGTAGTTTTTCTTTTTCTTTTTGAGCTTTCTTTTCTTGTTTTTTTTGTTCTTTTAAGGCTTTTTCTCTTCGTTTTCTTTCGTCTTTAGTGACTTCTATTTTAATGTTATCCATTATAACATTTTTACCTGCAGACACTTCAATTAAAAGGTATTTAGTGACATAGCCTTCTTTTTCAATAGTAACAACATGCTCTCCATTTGGTAAGTTTTGCGAAAAGTTAAACGCTCCATTGGCATCTGTTTTTTTTGCTAATGCTGTACCTTCTATAGAGACTATGGCATCTGTAACATTCATTGAGGTGTCTTCTTCAACGACTAGGCCTTTAAAAACATTTTGGGACTGTACATTCGCCGTTAGGAATAGTAAAACGAATGGTAATAAAATTTTATTCATGTTGAGGGATATTTATTATTTATGTGTTTTAGGTTTATTTAGTTAACCTAATGGATTTATATTTATTAATTAAAAGTAAGAAATTAAATGATATAACAATTTTTTAATCTATAAATTGTATGAAATTTCCGTTTTAGATAAAAATCTGAAATCTTAATATTAATTATGAGGTGTAAGCAAAAAATATGAAATAAAAATATTCTATATTTATCAATTAAACTACTATGATGAGTAAACGCTATTATAATATTCCGTTAAAACCAGCTCGTTTTTTCACAAAACAGGAGCATGAGACGTGTGATATTAAGCAATCTATCGCGCATCATATACATTTAATTAATACCTCTTCTTTTGGAGAATGTAGTTTTGATGAGACCTTTGGATGTTCTATTTGGGAACTTGATTTTGATAATTTAAAAAGTTCTAATAAAATAAGAACATTAATTAAAGACTCGCTAGAAGAGTCTATACGATTACACGAAAAAAGGCTTGCAAACGTGTCTGTTTCTGCTAAAATTAAACAAGAAGAAATTTTAAATAATAATATAATTAATAGAATAAAAAAAAGAGTGGATCTTGTTATTACTGCAAAAGTTAAAAAAACTAACGAAACATTTAAGTATGTAGAGTTTTTTTACATTGGTCCATTATCTTACCAATAATTAGTTGTTAATGAAAACAGAATCTTTTGAACATATAAAAAACCGAATGCTAAAAAAAGCGGCTTCTATTTGGGGAGTTGCAGCTAATGAAATAGAAACCTCTTTCGATCCTGTGGTATCTCTATTAATTTCGGCATGTGCATCAGAGATTTTAAAAATAGAAGCAGAGTTAAACGAATCTCAAAATAGAGTTACAGAAAAATTAGTGCAATTAATGACTCCTGAAACTGCTATAGGTTCTAAACCTGCTCATGCTATTTTACATGTAGATACTGTAGATGATTCTGTAGTAATTAAGCCAGAATATCAGTTTTATTTTAAAAAGAAAACAACAACAAATAAAGCCACACAAACTTTAAAAAACTTGTTTTTTTCTCCTATTCAGGATTTTAAAATTATAAATGCAAATATTAAGTATTTGGCTTGCGGAAATGTTTTGTCTGAACTGGATATAAAGAAACAAAAAACAAGTCTTACCCAAGCTAATACAACAACACAGTTGCCAAGTTCTAATTTATATTTAGGTATTGAAAGTACACTAAATGATTTAGCTTTAGAAGATGTGTCTTTGTATTTTGAACTTAATGATGTAGAAAATAAAAACCTATTTTACCATTATTTAAAAAATGCCAAGTGGAGTACTGCTAGCAAAAAAATAAATACTTGCGAAGGGTTTTACAATAGTGCGTCACAAAACAAAAGGAATTTAAAATCTATTTTTGAAGACGTCTCCAGAAACACATTAAACATTAACAACCACACTTTAAATTACTACAAAGATCATTTTGTTAGTATTAAAGATAAAAAGAAAATTACAACTTCTAATTTTGAAGAGTTAGATGATTTTATTGCTCTCAACAAATTGGATTTAGAGCCAGGAATACGATGGATTAAAATCGAATTTCCTAACGTAGTTAGCAACACCGTTTTGCAAAATTTGTTTTGCTCTCTAAATGCGTTTCCTGTATTAAATAGAGAGTTAAATACGTTTTCTTACCAAATACGTAATTTTATAAACATAATACCTATTAAAACTGAAGATCATTTTTTAGATATTAAAACTATTGTAAATACTAATGGACAAACCTACTTGCCAAAACTTAAAGATGTTTTAGATTCTGGCAAAGGAAACTATACAATTAGAGGAAATAACGTGGGTAAATTAGACCAACGTAGTGCTAAAGAATTTTTAACTCATTTAATTGAATTGTTAAAAGATGAAAGTGCAGCATTTTCTTTTTTAAATAACGATTTTTTACATGGCAATCTTAAAAGTTTAAATCAACTCATTTCAATGCTAGAAAAAAAGGTTTCTACAGAATACGATAATTTAACCGAAACAAGTTATGTAACTTTAGAACCTTACAGTAAAAAAGAAAACCTAATCATAGAGTACTGGACTACAAATGGAGAAGAAGCCAATAACATAAAATCAGGTAACGATATAGAAGTGTATAAGGCTATTGGATTAAAACAAAAAGGCAGTTATTTAATGACCACTACTTTTGATGGACGAGATAGCTTAACTATGGACGAACGCTTAAATGCCTACAGACGCTCACTACTTTCTAGAGACCGAATTGTGACCAAGGAAGACATTAAAGCATTATGTTTTGAGCTGTATAGTAATAAAATAGACCGAGTAGAGATAAAAAAAGGATATAGTAATAATATAGATTTAAATAAAGGAATTACTCAATGTATAGAAATCGAATTATATGCTAATAAATCTATAAATTTAGAACCAAACGAATGGGATTCACTAAACAGTAGTTTGCTACTTTTTTTAGAAAAAAAATCGGTAAACATATTTCCATATAAAATAAAAATAGTAAATTAAACATTCCATTATTGCGAATGTGCTCAATAAAATTAGTATTATGGGTAATAAAAATTATACTTCGAATCACTTAGATAAATCAATAATTTATCTCTTTTTAGGCGCGTTTTTAGTGTCTGTAACAGTTTTTGCTTATCGGTATTCTAAGTATTCGCCATGCACCACTGTAGATTTTAAAATTAATAGTAAAGACTTAACAACAGGTGCATTAATTAAGTTCGAAGACTTAACAGAAAGTGCCGAAAACTGGCAATGGGATTTTGGAGACGAGTCCTCAATTTCTATCCAGCAAAAGCCATTTCATGCTTATAAAGCGCCTGGCGAATATACAGTAAAACTATTAGTAAACGATTTTTGCGAACATACAGAAACAATAACAATTACAGAAAAAGAGGTTGTTATAGACTCTACTAAATTTCCCATTTTTAAATTACCAAGCACCATTAAAGTAGGTAGGCCTTTACGTGTAGTATCAGAAAATGATAATGCCACAAGTTGGGAATGGCGTTTTGGAGAAACCAGTAGTGCAAATGCCAAAACAGAACGAGCAAGTTATACCTATAAAAAACCAGGTACCTATACCATATCTCTAATTACTAATGGTGAATTAGAGTATATCACAAAAAAGAAAATTGTGGTAAAGCCAACTAAAGTGGTAAAGGAAACTATTTTTGATATTCCTGAAGCACCAGCTAAACCAGATTGGGATATAGACTATAAACCAGCAGTGGTAGAAGAGAAGCCAGAAGCACCAAAACAAGTGCCTTATATTAGTAAAAAAGATTTTGAGAGCAAGCTTATTTTAGTTTCTAAAGAAAAATTAAGTCCAAAGCAATTTTCCGAGTATTTTTGTGGCGATTTAAATAAGCCAATTATTGCAAATGGAAAAAGCACCACGTTTTTATTACTTTGCGAAAAAATTGCAGACCGCAGAATTAAAATAAAAAAGCTAGAACTTTTTAGAGAAAAAGGCTCAAATTGTATTACCAATTTAACTATAGATTACAGAAAAGGACTTGGATTATTTTAAAGACAACATACAATGAAACCACAAGATAAACATAGAGTTAATTGGATAGATGGCATGAAAATTAATAAAGACCACTTTATTAGTTTGGAAGAGTCTGTAATGGATGCCGTAAAAAATGCACAACAAAATCACATATCTCCAATAAGTTATGGCTTACTGCCAGATTTTTCAGAGCAAGGCAGCTCTATAGATTTATTAATATCAATTGATGGGCAAAGTACAATTGAGGTAATATTAAACAAATGTAAAGCAGTAACTCTAGGAGGCTACCAAATTAATATTTCTGAAGAAACAAAGCCATTATTAGAACAATCTGGTTTTATTTTAAAACAACAATATGATATTGGAAAAGAGGATAATGAGTTTTATATAATACTTACTGTAAACCCTTATAAACGCGTACCTGTTGGTGATGCAGACCCAAACGAGGAACCACCAAGGCATCCTAACGTGTTACCAGAATATAAACTAGATATTTTAAATAAAACCGAAGTGTCTAACCAAGAGTTAGGCTTATTTCATATTACCATAGGTAAAGTCGTTGTTAAAGATGGTATTCCTACTTTAGTCGAAAACTTTATTCCTCCATGTAATTCCATTCAAAGTCATGCAGATTTAAAGTTCACATTTAATGAAATAGTAACATATTTTAATTTAATGGAATCTTATTCCATGCATATAATTCAAAAAATACATCAAAAAAAGCAAGAGAACGATTTGGCTCACATGGTGTTACACATCTCACAACGTGTTTTAGAAAATTTAAACCGAAGCATTCCAGAATTTAGGATGCAAGATAAATACCAACCACCAATTGTTATGATTAATAAATTGGCTGGTTTAGCTAGAGTAATAAAAAGCAGTTTAGATGTTTATGTTGGTACAGGTAAAGAAGAATTATTAAACTACCTAACAGATTGGTGTGATTTAAACCAAGGTGCTTTTGAAAATGTTTTAATAGACATGTTAGAAATTAAATATGAACATACAGATATTAACGCTGCACTGTTAAAAGTATCGGCATTTTCTAAGCTTATGCTATCACTATTTAAAAAATTAAACGAACTAGATTATATTGGAAAAAAATCTGACTCAAATATCTTTGTAAAAGAAGAAGTTGTAGATAATGTAGAAGTAAAAAGCAGAAGAAGTTTCCTTTTAGACTAAAATACTAATCCAAAAATAAAACCCTTATGAAACCAAAAAATAGTAAAGAAAGACGTGCTTCCTTTTTTAAATTTTTAGCACTTTTTATTGTAACAACTACTGCAATACTATTTGCCGTTTTTTTTAATTACAAAGTGCCAAATAAAGAAAATTCAATTTTAAAAGAACAAGTTAAAGCTGTTGAAAAAGAATTAGCGTTTCAAGATAATTTTTCGAATGAAATGATTGCAATTCGAAGCATGATAGACTCACTAGATGTAAAAGGCCAAAATCTAAGCTACCAAAATTCATTAATTAGTACCAAATTGGTGGATTTGCAGAAAACAATTCCTAGTAAAGACTCTACTTTTAAGTATGACATGTATTCTAATATTGTAGCTGTTTATGCAGATTTGCAAGATGCTAAAGGAGAGCTTAGCAATTTAAAAGATGCAAAAAAAACAATCGATGACTATAAATTAGCCTTAGACAGGTATAGAGTAGATTTAAAGCAATGCGAACGCGATTTAGATATTGCAAGACGTTCTAATTAAACAATTTAAATACAATAAATCTAAAACCTTTCAAGATTCAAACCTTGAAAGGTTTTTTGTTACAATCAATTTTTCCTACATTTAGTTTCTAAACCAACATTATGCTAAAAAAAGTTTTTGGAAGCGCTGTTTTTGGCGTCGAAGCCACTACAATAACAGTAGAAGTTAATGTAGATTCAGGAATAGGCTATCACTTGGTAGGTCTTCCAGATAATGCCATTAAAGAAAGTAATTTTAGGATTGCAGCTGCATTACAAAACAATGGTTATAAAATTCCAGGTAAAAAAATTATAATAAATATGTCTCCTGCAGATTTACGTAAGGAAGGCTCAGCTTATGATTTAACTTTAGCCTTAGGCATTCTTGTAGCTTCAAAGCAAATAAAAGCCGAAAATTTAGAACGTTATCTCATAATGGGAGAATTGTCTCTCGATGGAAATTTACAACCCATAAAAGGCGCTTTACCAATTGCTGTAAAAGCAAAAGAAGAAGGATTTAAAGGCTTTATATTACCAATGCAAAATGCAAAAGAAGCTGCAATTGTAGATGGTTTAGAGGTGTATGGCGTAGAAAACATTAAGCAAGTCATCGATTTTTTCGATAAAGATGTTGCTATAGAGCAAGTAATAATAGACACTAAAAAAGAATTTGAAAAGAATTTAGATTTCCCAGAATTTGATTTTAGCGATGTTAAAGGACAGGAAAGTATAAAACGCTGTATGGAAATTGCAGCAGCAGGAGGACATAATATTATTTTAATTGGTCCACCAGGAGCTGGTAAAACAATGCTCGCAAAACGATTACCAAGTATATTGCCTCCAATGACAATGAATGAAGCTTTAGAAACCACAAAAATCCACAGTGTGGTTGGGAGAGTAAAAGCACATACAGGGATTATGGCACAACGTCCTTTTAGGTCACCACACCATACGATTAGTGATGTGGCATTGGTTGGAGGAGGAGCGTATCCGCAACCAGGAGAAATCTCATTATCTCATAATGGAGTGTTGTTTTTAGACGAGTTACCAGAATTTAAAAGAGGTGTTTTAGAGGTTATGCGACAACCATTAGAAGATAGAGAAGTTACCATTTCTAGAGCAAAATTTACAGTCACTTATCCATCATCCTTTATGCTAGTTGCAAGTATGAATCCAAGTCCAGGTGGCTATTTTAACGATCCTGATGCTCCTGTAACCTCAAGTCCTGCGGAAATGCAACGCTATTTAAGTAAAGTTTCTGGTCCATTGTTAGATAGAATAGATATTCATATAGAAGTTACTCCAGTGCCTTTTGATAAGTTATCCGACGACAGAAAAGGAGAAACCTCTGTAGAAATTAGAAAACGTGTTACAGCAGCTCGGAAAATCCAAACTACTAGATTTGAAGCCTCAGATAGTGTACATTATAATGCACAAATGAATACAAAACAAATTAGAAAACACTGTGTTTTAGATGAAGCCTCCAAACAATTGCTAAAAACAGCAATGGAGCGTTTAAATCTTTCTGCTAGAGCTTACGATCGCATTTTAAAAGTCTCACGTACCATTGCAGATTTAGAAAACACTAAGGATATAAACGGAACACATATAAGTGAAGCCATACAATACCGAAGTTTAGATCGCGATGGTTGGTTAGGATAACCAAAACGATTAAACAACAAAATAATATAATTTTAAAACGCTATTAACCAATTATTAAAACAAAAATCAATGTCAACACCAAAAGGAATTATTACAGCAACCGAAGCACAAGAACTTAACGACAATTGGACCAACCTACGTAAAAAAGAAACCGATTTGGCAGCTGGTAAACCAGACAATCGATCTTCTTGGTATTCTTTACAAGATATGGAAGATTTTATTGCAGTTATTAAACGAGAAAACAAAAACGTAAATGGTGTACGTTTTTATTTAGGTGTAGAAACCTCTAAAGCAGACCCAAAAGGCTATACTACAATTTTTATGGTGCCAACCGAAAATAATGGTGGTAAAAATAGCGATATACCAAATGCCAAAGGCATGGATATGGGAGGAGGAGGTACTCCGCCAAATGCTAATTATCCACAATAATACCTTTTAAAGTTATAATTAGATTAATTTGATATAATTATCATTATTGTAGTCCATAATTTTAATACTATTAAGGTTTAAAAAAAGTACACACTCATTTTTTTTTACTATTTTAGTGCAGCTATTAATCAAAAACTACACTTTATGAGTTAAATTAAGTATTATTTTTTTTATTAATTAATACAAATTTCGAGTAGTAAAACCACTGCTACTAATTATTACTAACTATATAAACTAAAAAAAAATGAAAAATTTAGGAAGCCTTATTTTAGGTTTAATTATCGGTGCATTAATTATGTACTTTTATTGTTGTAAAGCTACAGATGGTGGCCCAGAAACAATCGCTCCTCCACCAAAACCAAATGGTATTATCACTATTGCAGAAGCTAAAGCATTAGATGCCAATTTTACAAAATATCGTGTACCAGCAATTAATACAGTAAAACCAGAAGACAACAGATCGGTTTGGTTTTCGTATAGTGATATGGAAAAATATTTAGCCTATGCGAAATATGAATGCAACGAGCTAAATTATACTATGGATGGTGTACGTATTTATCTTGGTGTTTACGGCAATAATGCGCCAAAAGGCTCTGAAGGCTATACTACAGTGTTTATGGTACCAACTGGTACACAAAACTTACCAGGAGGTGCCTCTGGATTTGTAGCTCAAAAAGGAGGTGATATTCCTGGTGGTCCACCTTTAAATATGGGACAGGGAGGAACACCACCAAGCCATAATTATCCTCAGTAAAATTTAATATTTTGGAATCTTTTATTCAAAATAATTTTACAAATATTACAAAATCAATAGAAATCATTGCAGCGGTTACTGGTATTTTTTTATTTAAAAAATATAAGTTCACTGCTGCTGTTTTTTTTGTTTACTTCTTAGTCTATGCTGTTATTATAGAAAATATAGGAAATTATACAAAACTTATTAAAAACGAAGATTCATTAAATTATATCTACGAAGTTTTAAAAGGTACAATATTTGAAAAAAATTATTGGTGGTATCAAATATTTTGGATAATGGGTAGTCCTTTATTTTTCTCTTTTTATTATTATAAAGTTTCAAAAAATTCTCAAATAAAAAAATCAATTAGAATTATTGCATTCTCTTTTATTTTAATATGCTTATATTCTTTAATTATTTCTTGGGATTCACTTTACAATGGTTACATTAAAATAATTGATATTTTTAGCCTTTTAGTGATTCTATTTTTAGTGTTTTCATATTATTTTGAATTATTAAAATCAGATAAAGTTTTAGAGTTTTATAAATCACTTACATTTTATATTAGTGCTGGCATTTTAGTGTTTTGGCTAATAATAACACCTATGACATTTTATGAAGTTTATTTTTCTGAGGCAGATTGGAGTTTTATTATTTTAAAATGGCAAATATTCTTATTTGCAATTGTTTTTATGTACACTACATTCACGATAGGTTTAATAGTATCAAAACCAGAAAAAGAAAATGAATAATGTAATTTGCATATTACTTCAAAACCCAAAAGTCTCTACAGCAGCAGAGCGTTACTTACTGGTGTATATGATTGCTGTTTTGATGATTGTAACCACACTAGTTATTTTATTTTTTATTGTATTTCAAAAAAGAAAAAACCAATTATTAAAAGATAAAATTAAGCAACAACAAGCCTTTGAAGAAGAAATTTCGAGAACTCAAATAGAAATACAAGAACAAACATTAAAAAATATTGGTCAGGAATTACACGATAATATTGGTCAATTACTATCTGTTGCAAATATGCAAATGTCTGTAATGAGTATGCAAGTAAGCGAGGCAATTAAAGAGCCTTTTACAGAAACTAAGGATATTGTTAAACAAGGACTTAGCGAATTGCGCTTACTCTCCAAAAGCTTAAATAGCGATGTTATTGTTAATCGAGGCTTTGAAGAGTCGGTGTCTAGCGAAATTAACAGACTTAATAAATTAAAATTATTAACTGCCAATTTAATTCTAAAAGGAGAATCGTCATATTTTAGTAATAATAAAGACAGCATTATATTATTTAGAATATTACAAGAGTTTATTTCTAACACTGTAAAATACGCAAAAGCAAATACATTACAAATAGAATTAGAGTATCAAAAAAATAAACTAATAATAATAGCTAAAGACGATGGCTTGGGTTTTGATATTACAAAAGCAGAAAAAGGAGCTGGACTTTTAAATATGCAAAACAGAGCAGAACTTATACACTCTGAGTTTAACTTAAGTTCCGAGCCTAATAAAGGCACAACACTAAAACTAGAGTACCCTTATCGTGTGATAGATACTCTAAAGCTATAAGCAAGCATCCCAAATTGGATCGTTTGGTAGTGGAGCAGTGAGATCCAATTTAATTTTAGACACAGGATGCACAAACTTAATGTTTCTAGCATGTAAACTTATACTAGCATCTTTATTGCTTCGGTCAAAACCATATTTTAAATCACCTTTAATTGGAGAACCAATACTAGAAAGTTGTACTCTAATTTGATGATGACGACCTGTTTCTAAATTCACTTCTAATAAAAAATAATTATCTAAAGCCTTAATTATCTTGTAATGTAAAATAGCTTTTTTGCTTTCAGGAACTTCATTTTTATGTGCTTTAGACTTATTGTTTTTAGGATTTTTTTTAAGCCAGTGTGTTAAAGTAGCCGACTTGTTTTCTGGTTTGTTCTTTACTAAAGCCCAATACGTTTTAGAGATGTCTTTAGACACAAATAATTTATTTAAACGAGGTAATGCCTTACTAGTTTTAGAGAAAATAACTAAACCAGTCGTTGGTCTGTCTAGTCTGTGTACAGTGCCTAAATATACATTTCCTGGCTTGTTGTACTTCTCAGCAATATACTCTTTAACAACATCACTCAAAGGCTTGTCGCCAGTTTTGTCACCTTGTACAATATCTCCTGCACGTTTGTTGACTACAATGATGTGGTTGTCTTCGTAGATAACTTGGAGGTTGTCTTTGTTTGAGAGTATTTTGTTTGAAAGTTTAGTCACTAATTCACGAATAATTAATTTTGCTCACTGCTCACTGCTCACTGCTCACTGCTCACTGCTCACTGCTCACTGCTCACTGCTCACTGCTCACTGCTCACTGCTCACTGCTCACTGCTCACTGCTCACTGCTCACTGCTCACTAATACTGCTCCTTATCATTAGGAAAATCACCACTTTTTACATCCTCACCATATTGAGTAAAGGCATTGGTCATTTCTTCGTATAAATTCATGTAACGACGTAAAAAACGTGGATTAAACTCGTGTGTCATCCCAACCATATCGTGTGTTACCAATACTTGTCCATCTACACCATTACCAGCTCCGATGCCAATTACAGGAATAGATATGCTTTTTGCTACTTCTTGTGCTAATTTTGCAGGAATTTTTTCTAAGACTATTGCGAAACAGCCAGCTTTTTCCAGCATTAAAGCATCTTCTTTAAGTTGTTGTGCTTCTTGTTCTTCTTTTGCTCGTACTGTGTAAGTTCCAAATTTATAGATAGATTGTGGTGTTAAACCTAAATGTCCCATCACTGGAATTCCAGCATGTAAAATACGTTTAATTGAGTCTTTTACTTCCTTTCCACCTTCCATTTTTACAGCGTGTCCACCAGACTCCTTCATTATTCTTATTGCAGAACGTAAGGCTTCTTTTGGATCACTTTGGTAGCTACCAAAAGGTAAATCTACAACTACTAAAGAGCGATCAATAGCGCGTACTACAGAAGAGGCATGATAAATCATTTGGTCTAGAGTAATTGGCAAAGTTGTTTCGTGACCAGCCATAACGTTACTGGCAGAATCACCAACCAAAATCACATCAATTCCTGCGCCATCAACAATTTTTGCCATGGTATAATCGTAGGCAGTTAACATAGAGATTTTTTCTCCACGCTTTTTCATATCAACAAGTGATTTAACAGTAACTCTTTTATATTCTTTTTTTGCTACAGACATTTAGTTTAAATTAAGTATAGACTGTAAAAATACTAAAATAGTAGAGATGAATAGAATTTAATTTTCTTCAGAAAAATTTAATTTTTGGGTGTTTCTATTATTTTAGTTGAAGTTTTAATATGCATACTGCAACTTCATACTGAAGACTTAGTTTTAACAATCTGCCATATTAACACGTACAGCCAAACCACCTTCACTAGTTTCTTTATACTTATTATTCATGTCTTTTGCAGTTTCCCACATGGTATCCACAACTTTGTCTAAAGGTACTTTTACGTTTTTAGGGTCGGTTTCTAAAGCCAATTCGGCAGCATTAATGGCTTTAATTGCTCCCATACTATTGCGTTCTATACAAGGGATTTGAACTAATCCACCAATAGGATCGCAAGTTAAACCCAAATGATGTTCCATAGCAATTTCTGCAGCAATCATTACTTGTTCTGGAGTACCACCAAGTAACTCTGTTAATGCACCTGCAGCCATTGCAGAGCTCACACCAATTTCGGCTTGACAGCCTCCCATTGCAGCACTAATGGTTGCTCCTTTTTTAAAGATGCTACCTATTTCACCAGCTACAAGTAGAAATTGTTTAATATGTTTAAAATCGGCTTCGTGGTTTTCAATAACTAAATAATACATTAAAACCGAAGGGATAACTCCAGCACTTCCATTAGTTGGTGCAGTGACTACACGTCCAAGAGAGGCATTAACCTCGTTTACAGACAATGCAAAGCAGCTAACCCATTTTAAAATCTGACGAAACTTCACCTCACTTTGTCTAATAGACTCTAACCAATCTTGTGAGGTTACATAAGGCACTTCTATATTTAAATTTTTGTGCATATCAAACGCACGACGTCTAACATTTAATCCTCCAGGTAAAGTACCTTCAGTATGGCAACCTGTAAACATGCAATCTAACATAGTTTGCCATATTCGGTTTAACTCAAAATCTATAGTTTTATCATCTCGTAGAGAGCGTTCGTTTTCTAAAACAATTTCAGAAATCGATTTGTTTTCACTTTTACAAAACGCAAGCAATTCGACTGCTTTATCAATAGGAAAAGGAAACTCTTTTTTAAGTTCTTTATTTTCAGCATCGACAGTACGTTCTTCTTTAATAACAAAACCTCCACCAATAGAGTAGAAGGTAGATTGATGTATTTCGGTATTATGCTTAAAGGCTGTAAATGTAATGGCATTAGAATGAAAGGGAAGAAAAACGCGATTAAAGACGATTTCTGAATGTCTATCAAAATCTATTATTTTTTCATTTCCCAACACTAATTTTTCCGTATTTTCTATAGAAGCAATTATAATATCAATAGTTTCTGTTGGTATGGTTTCCGGATCGCTTCCGCTTAACCCAAGCATTACTGCTAAATCTGTAGCATGACCTTTTCCCGTTAAGGATAATGAGCCATATAAATCAACTTGAATTCGGGTAATGTCCTTAAACACATTGTCTTCTTTAAGTTCATAAAGCCATCTTTCTGCTGCTCGCCAAGGACCTAAAGTGTGTGAGCTAGAAGGACCAACACCAATTTTTAACATGTCGAAAACCGAAATACATTCCATTTTTAATACGTTTTAATTTTTAAACAAATATAGATTTAAGTTGATTATGATGTTAACTTATTGAGAAAATTTAAAGGCACAGAATTTACTTTTATCCTAGAAATTAGTGTTTTGGACTAAAATACAACTAATTATGAAAGCCTATTCAGAAATTATTTGCAATTTTAAAAGAGAAAATCCCTCAATTATGAAAATAAGACTACTAGCTTTATTTATGCTTTTTCCTATTCTATTTTATGCACAAGTAGGTATTGGCACCACGACACCAAATCCAAGCGCTGCTTTAGATATTGAATCTACAACATCAGGAATTTTAATTCCAAGAATGACAATGGCTCAACGCGATGCTATTACAACTCCTGCAGATGGATTATTAATATATCAAACAGACAATACCATAGGGTTTTATTATTTTAATGGTACGTCTTGGTTACCTTTTGGTGGAGGAGCTGCAGATAATGATTGGACGCTTTCTGGAGCTAATATGTATAATGCTAATACAGGTAATGTTGGTGTTGGTACAACTGCGCCAACAACAAAATTGCATGTGGAAAACAGTGGTTCTGCAGGCGCTTTACTGGAACAAGATTTTGAGAGTAGTTTTACGCCTATGACTACAGGAGGTAATGCAATTTGGAGTACGCAAACAACAAATGTTAATAGTGGTACAACTGCTGCAGGTTCTGGTACTATATTAGATTCGCAATCCTCTTATATGGAATACGTAGTTACAATACCACCAGGAGGAGGAACAGTAAGTTTCTTTTACGAGGTAAGTTCGGAAAGTGGTTTCGATTTTTTACAATTTACTATAAATGGAGCTTTGCAAGACCAATGGTCTGGACTAGTGAGTTATACCCAACAAAGTTATGCCTTACCAGCAGGAACATTAACTTTGCGTTGGACATATTCTAAAGATTCGAGTGTAAGTTCTAACAGCGACGCAGCTTATGTGGACGACATTGCTATAAGTGCTGGTAGTGCACCAGCAGCTTTTAGATTAGTGGATGGTAACCAGTCCAATGGTTATGCACTAATCTCTGATGCTAACGGAAATGCCACTTGGCAACAATTAACAGCAACAAATATTGGTAATTTTCCGCAACTAATTCCTGTTCAAGGTTTAGAAATTCCTGTTTGCGATAACAATACTATTGGTAGTTCCGGGAATTTTAATGTATCGGTTAATGGTGTACCAACAACAGTAACTTGGAATATTATTGGTAGGCAAACCACTGCAGGAAGTGTAGTAACTATTAATGGTAATAATGTAATAGCTGCACCTTATCGTCCAGAGCGTTTACAGGTACGTTACGATTTTGCGCCAGCACTCCCATTTCCACCTGGAGGTTTAATTTTTAGTGCAAATAATTCCAGTAGTTTTCCTGATACATTTAGTCTAAATTATGCATTAAAAACAGCTAATTCTATTACTATGAATATCACCAGAACAGATATCTATGGAGACCAAACTGCCAATTGTTGGGCAGGACAATTTTATTTTGATATGGTAATTACGGATTAATGTTATATTAATATGCTTATATAAATAAAAAACAGCTTTGGTTTTTAAACCAAAACTGTTATTATAAATTTTTGTAATAAAGATTATCTTAAAACAAACTCCTTAATATCGTAATGAGCCATTACAGAGTCTAAATTGGAATAATCTATTCGACCAACATTATCTGCTGGTACAACAACAACTCTAAAAAGCTGATTTTGAGTGTACGAATCATCTAAAAGTGAAAAATCTGTAGAGCCTTCTAAAAAGAAACGCACATCTGTTTGTGTAAAATCGTAATTATAAACTAGGTTGCCATCTTCAAAATAAACAGTTTGTGGCGTTAATCTCCAAATATCTTGTCCGTTTGCAGTTTCCCATAATACATATACTAATGTTACATCTGTAGGTAATACTTCAAAACCATAGGCTTCAACAAACTCAAAATTATTATTTTCATTAAAATCTAAAACAATTTCAAAAGCAGAGGAGGCAATGATTGCACCATCCTGTCCATCAAAACCATCAAAACCTGGAGGTCCTTGTGGTCCTTCGCAAGACATTAAAAATAAGGCGAGTACTGAAATTACTGATAGAATACGTTTCATATAAAAAGAATTTAAATTAGTATGTTTTCTTTTAATATATCAAAACTAATACCAAAGCCGATGGATTAGAAAAAACTTTTCAATTTTAAACTCTGACATCCTGTCACATTTTTTCTAATGGCATAACTATTGACTTATTGCTATCGTAAATAATTAATAAACACAATTTCGCTTACGCGGAAAACATAAAAACAAATAAAACTATGAGTAAGATTATTGGAATCGATTTAGGAACTACCAACTCTTGCGTTTCTGTAATGGAAGGTAACGAGCCAGTAGTTATCCCTAATGCTGAAGGTAAAAGAACAACACCATCAGTAATTGCCTTTGTAGAAGGTGGAGAAATTAAAGTTGGAGATCCAGCAAAAAGACAAGCAGTGACTAACCCAACAAAAACAGTATATTCTGTTAAACGTTTTATGGGTAATAAGTATTCTGAATCTAAAAAAGAGGCAGAACGCGTACCATATAAAGTTGTAAAAGGAGATAATGATACACCACGTGTGGATATTGATGGTCGTTTATACACACCACAAGAATTATCTGCTATGGTATTACAAAAAATGAAAAAAACAGCTGAAGATTACTTAGGAACCTCAGTATCTGAAGCAGTAATTACAGTACCTGCATATTTTAACGATGCACAACGTCAAGCCACTAAAGAAGCTGGTGAGATTGCAGGTTTAAAAGTACGTCGTATTATCAACGAGCCAACAGCAGCAGCTTTAGCTTATGGTATGGACAAAAAAGGAACAGACCAAAAAATTGTTGTATTTGATTTTGGTGGAGGAACACATGATGTATCTATCTTAGAGTTAGGAGATGGTGTATTTGAAGTGTTATCTACAGATGGAGATACGCATTTAGGTGGTGATGATGTGGACCAGAAAATTATTGATTGGTTAGCAGACGAGTTTAAAAGTGAAGAAGGGATGGATTTAAGAGAAGATCCAATGTCTTTACAACGTGTTAAAGAAGCTGCCGAAAAAGCGAAGATTGAGTTATCTTCTGCAGAATCTACAGAAATTAATTTACCATACATTACTGCAACAGCTAGTGGACCAAAACACTTAGTACGTACATTAACACGCTCAAAATTCGAGCAGTTAATAGACGATTTAGTAAAACGTACTATTGAGCCATGTGCAACAGCATTAAAAGCAGCAGGTTTATCTAAAAGTGATATTGATCAAGTTATTTTAGTTGGTGGATCAACACGTATTCCAGCAGTACAAGCTGCAGTAGAAAAGTTTTTTGGTAAAACTCCAAGTAAAGGTGTAAATCCAGATGAGGTGGTTTCTTTAGGAGCTGCAATTCAAGGTGGTGTTTTAACAGGAGACGTTAAGGATGTATTATTATTAGATGTAACACCTTTATCTTTAGGTATAGAAACAATGGGTAACGTAATGACGAAACTTATTGAAGCTAATACCACAATACCAACAAAAAAATCGCAAGTATTCTCTACAGCAGCAGACAATCAACCTTCAGTGGAAATCCACGTATTACAAGGAGAAAGAGCAATGGCTGGAGATAATAAAACGATAGGACGTTTTCACTTAGATGGTATTCCACCAGCGCAAAGAGGTGTCCCTCAAATTGAAGTAACTTTCGATATTGATGCTAACGGAATCATTAAAGTTTCGGCTACAGATAAAGCAACAAATAAGACACAAGATATTAGAATCGAAGCGTCTTCTGGTTTAACTGAAGAAGAAATTCAAAAGATGAAAGCAGATGCAGAAGCAAATGCAGAGTCTGATGCAAAAGCAGCAGAGCAAGCTAAGAAATTAAACGAAGCAGATTCTATGATTTTCCAAACGGAAAAACAACTTAAAGAATTTGGTGATAAATTATCTGACGATAAAAAAGTACCAATAGAAGAGGCTTTAGAAGAATTGAAAAAAGCTTACGAAACTAAAGACTTAGCAGTTATAGAGCCAGCGTTAGAGAAAATTAACGAAGCTTGGAAAGTTGCAAGTGAAGAAATGTACAAAGCACAAGCCGAAGCACAAGGAGGAGCGCCAGAAGGTGGTCCAACAGATGCAGGAGCTGGTGCAAAAGGACAAGCAGCAGATTCTACAGATGATGTAGAAGATGTAGATTTTGAAGAAGTAAAGTAAGCTGCGAGTCATCCCGAAAGTTTTTGAGATGTATCAATCACTTATCCTAAAGATAATTTGGGATTTCTTTAAAAGATTTTAAATATAATTAAACGCAACCTTTAAATGGGTTGCGTTTTTTGTTTGTTATCCTTTTTCTATCTTTAACATTCAACAATCCTAAAATATATGTTTAAAAAGATTACTTATTTAATAACTTCACTTTTAGTACTCCTTTTAATATATTTTATTTACAGCTATACTAGCCACACAAAAGACAGAACAGAACTTGCCACTGTGCGTGGTAAAGAAGTCACTTTTGCATTAAAAAAAGACATCGAAAGTATTTTGCAAGACGTTATGGATAGTGGTCAAACCATAGCCAAAACTTTAGAAAAAGACACACTTTCTAATAGTGAGATAAATTCATTATTAAAAACTAAATCTCTAGAACTAGATGCAATTTTAGGTATAACAGTTGCTTTTGAGCCTCAACTTGGTAAATTATATGCACCATATTACGACAAAAATCAAGACGATATTATCCAATTAGAGCAGTATTATGATTATACAGATGCCTCTTTAGAAACCACAACGTGGTATGTAGATATAAGAGATAAAGGAGAACAATGGGTAGAACCATATTTTGGCCAAGTTGTACAAGAGTTAATAACAGACTATGGGATTCCGTTTTATAATTCAGATGGTACACTTCGTGGTGTAGTTTCTATGACTATTTCTTTAAAAAGCTTCACAGATTTAATACACTCATTGAGTTTAGGCAAAACAGGATACGGATTTGTAAGCTCTTCTAATGGAGCAATATTAGCGCATCCTGTAAATGATTTTGTAGGATCTAAGGGTATTGAAGACTTAAAAGAAAAAGAGAAAAACAATAAATTAAAAGCAGCGTATAATTCAATATTACAAGGAGAAACAGGAGTCATAACATATAAAGATAACACAAAAGAACAAAAGACAATTTTTTATTACGACACAGTTAAATCCTCTAATTGGAGTATAGGTGTACTGTTTTTTGCTGAAGATTTATTAGGCTCAGATACACATGCAAAACGCAAACTAATAAACATTGTAATTACACTTAGTCTTGTACTATTTTGTTTATTAGGTCTTTATTTTAATAGAGATTATTTATCTGAAAAAGAGATATGGATTCTTAGTCTTTTTGGAAGTTTAATACTATTAGCCAATGTGTTTTACATTGGATATTTAGAGCATGTAGAAAAAGATATTTATTCAATAACACAAAGTCCACCAATTATAGACAATACGACTTTAAGCGCAATAATAAATTCTGAAAACTTAAAACGAAGAACAAACGGTTTAGATCAACAAATTGTAATTCCAACAGGTGTTTATTTAGAAGAATTAAGTTTTGAGGATAGTTATAATATTAATTTAAGCGGAAACATTTGGCAAAAATATCCTAAGGATAAACTTAAAGAAATATCTGAAGGGTTTCGTTTTCCTCAAGCCTCTCCATTTGCAGAAGCAGTGTATATACAAGAAACCTATAGAGTAGAAAATGATAAGGATGTTTTAATAGGTTATGAATTTAGGCTTACTGCAAAATTAAATTTTATATACAGTAAATACCCATTTGATAAGCGTAATATTAATTTAGAAATTCAACCCCTTAACCATGGCGACAATTTATTATTTGTGCCAGATTTAGACAGTTATAAGGTGACTAATCCGTCGCAAAAAAGTGGTATAAGTCCAAATATTTCTTTAAGCGGAAACAAAATACTAGAAAGTTATTTTAGTTATAATTATTTCACTTACGATAATAATTTTGGATTTGAAGACGCTTCAACCTTTAATAATGTTCCTGAGCTTCATTTTAATGTTAATATTAAACGTGTACTAATTAATGCATTTGTAACGTATTTAATTCCAATCTTTGTTACCCTTATCATGATGTTTATAATGATTTATGCTTCAAATAAAAGAAATAGTGAAGATGCAGATACAAGCATTGTTCAAGGAATGACAGCTTTTTTCTTTGTCTTAGTGTTTTCGCATATAGACCTTCGTAAAAATATTGAAACTGCAGAGCTTATTTATATGGAGTACTTCTATTTTATAACCTATTTTATGATAATTTTATCGACCTATAATCTAATAATGTACACAAAACCAAAAGCTTCATGGTTTGATTATAAAAACAATCTAATTATAAAAAGTTTATTTTGGCCAACCTTTTTAATATTAGTACTATTGGTAAGCTTGTTTTTGTTTTATTAATCATAAAATATAAATTATATTGTCAATCTTTAATTTTGTTATGCGTGCATAATATATTATTGATTATATTTGTACCAGTTCATTTTAATAAAAACAATTCATTTTTCATTACAAATAAATAAAATTTCTGTCTTCGCAGGAAAAACAACAACTATGCAAACCAAACTCACACAACTTTTAAATATTAAATATCCAATAATTCAAGCACCAATGTTCTTGGTATCTAATGTTGCAATGGTAACAGAAGCTATGAAAGGAGGAATTGCTGGTTGTATTCCTGCACTTAACTATAGAACTTTAGAGGAGTTAAGAGCCGCAATAAGAGAATTAAAAGCAAATAAAGTCGAAGGTGGCTCGTTTGGGTTTAACTTAATAGTTAACAAATCTAACTTAAAATATAAAGGTCAGTTAGAAGTGATTTGCGAAGAAGGTTGCGATTTTATAATTACGTCTTTAGGTAGTCCAGAAGAAACAATCAAACAAGCACACAAAGCAGGTATTAAAGTGTTTTGCGATGTAACCGATTTGCGTTTTGCTAAAAAAGTAGAACAATTAGGCGCAGATGCAGCCATAGCAGTAAATAATGAAGCTGGAGGACACAGAGGAAACCTCTCTCCAGAAGAATTAACAAAACAATTAAGCGATGCATTAACAATCCCAATTATTTCTGCAGGAGGAGTTGGTTGTAAAGCAGATATCGATAAAATGCTTAGCTATGGAGCAGAAGGCGTTAGTGTTGGCAGTCCGTTTATTGCTTCTGTAGAGGCAGGAGTAACAGACGAGTATAAACAAGCTTGTGTAGAGTATGGAGCAGACGATATTGTGATGACACAACGTATTTCTGGCACACCATGTACAGTTATAAATACGCCTTATGTACAAAAAATAGGCACTAAGGAATCTTGGTTAGAATCTGTTTTAAATAAAAATAAGAAATTAAAAAAATGGGTTAAAATGATTCGGTTTTCAATAGGAATGAAAGCTACTGAAAATGCTGCAAAAAAAGCGACTTATAAAACCGTTTGGGTTGCAGGACCAAGTATAGAACATACTAAAGCAATTTTGCCTGTAAAAGATATAATTGCCAAACTTACTACGTAATTCTTTATTCAGGTAAAGGCGTTGTTAAAGGTAATATCCAATCTGCATGCCAAATAGGATAAGGTTCTGCTGCAATATCTACATTTGGGTCTATAAATTGCTCATAAGGTCTGCCGTTTAATGTAGCTTCAATATCTGCAAATACAGCGACATTAATTCCTTTTGCTTTATACTCCTCTTTAGTTTTATTTGCTAAAAGCCAGATAATTGGTGGTCTAGAAATTGCTTTTTTTCTTTGCCATTTTGGTAATACAATATCTACATCTATAATATTAATAACTTCACCATTAGTGTCTTTAACAATAAAAACACCATTTGCTCTTTTAGTTCTCAGTTTCATGTGCCAAGCAAATTTATGACCCTCTTCTGTCCAACTTACATTTCCTGGAATTAATATATGTCTTAAAGGAAAAGTTAGCATTAGAAAAGTCCATAGACTTAAACCAACAATAACCAATTTTTGCTTTTTTGAAAGACTTGCCGTGTTTTCAGTAATAGGATTTATAGTTGATGAATTTGTAAAACGATTAATTAAAGTTCTAGGCCAACTAGGAGAAAAAAAGAGTGTAGCAGAAGCAATCATAAACCAAGGAAAAATTCCAATTGTAAACAACTCTGAATTCATTAAATGAAATAAAACGCCAATTACAAATGCATATATGCGAGTGCGTTTAAATAATAAAAAAGGAATAATTAATAAATCTAAAAACAACCCAGAATACGACATTAATAATATCATCCATTTTTCGGTAAAAAACCTACCAATTATAGGGAAATCAGTATCGCTAGAGAGCCAAATACCTAAGGGTTGACCAGCTAACCAATCGGAATTTAGTTTAGCAATTCCACCATAAAAAAACGGAATTCCAATCATTAATCGTAATAGCCATAAACACCATTTTGAAATGGGAATGTCTTTTTGCTTCTTAATCCATCTATTATCTAATGAAAAGCTATTATTTGCTGGAATAAAAATTAAAACAAAGCTTAGAATAACAATCAAATAGAAATGGTTGAGATATCGAGTTTGTTCCAGTAAAAACATATAAGTAAAACTTAAAAAAAACAAAATAATACTTAGTCTATAAAACAAGCCAAGCATTATAAAAACGGAAAGCAAACCTAATAATGCAAATAAGTAATACATCCCATTTCCCGATAAAGACTCTAAAAAATGAAAAGGCCAATACGGAAAATTATACGTAGGATCTATCCAATATTTTGCAATCCAACCTTTGTCAAAATAACGATATACTTCTACAAGCATAATAGCGCCAAATAATATTCTAAACACTGCAATACTTGCACTATCTACTTTTGTAAATAGAGATTTTAATACATTTAGTGTGGTGGACATTTAATTATTCAATTTATTATAATTTCAAATATAAAGAAACTGAAATTATAGAACTTATAAGTGTAATTGTATAGCTTAAGTTAATTTATAAATAGATTTTTTTTTTTGAATTAATATTTATAGCATTAAAGCTATTGATTAGTCGCACATATTTTAACTTTACATAAAATTTGTTAAATGAAAAAAATAGTTCTCTTTTTAATCATTTTAATACTTGTCTTTATAGGCTTGTCATATTGGTCAACTTCTTCAACAAATAAAACATTTCAAAAAGTAGAAGTAGTTAATTTTGATACTATTAATACCATCGACTTTAAAACCTTAGACTCCATAACCATTACAGCAAGTTCACTTTATAAAGCAGATGAGGTTAAGCGTTTAATGCAAGGTGAGCAATACAGAAAAGCTTGGTCAACACCAGTAAAAGTGCCTGTTTTGTTTTTAGACACATTATTTGGTGGTGTTAAGATTTTAAAAGAAGGAGGCGGAAAACAAACACACTCTTTAAAGCTACAAGCCAAAAATGGCATTATTTATACATTACGTAGCGTTAATAAAAACCCTAAAAAACTCATTCCAGATTTTGCTAAAACTGTAGGCTTAGAAAATATTATTGTTGATGGGATTTCTGCTCAACATCCTTATGGCTCATTATTATCTAAAGAATTGTCTAATTATGCCAATATTTTACATACAAATCCAAAGTTGGTATTTGTGCCTAAACAAGAAAAATTAGGTGCATTTAATACGAAGTATGGTAATAGAATTTTTATGTTAGAGTATGAAACAGAAGGAGATGTTAATTGGACAAATATTAAAAATGTTAACCAACTTGTAGATACCGAAGACTTACAAGAACTAAAGCAAAAGCAACCTCAAAACGTATTTATAGATGAGAATGCACTAGTGAGAGCTCGACTTTTCGATTTATTAATTGGAGATTGGGATAGACATACCAAACAATGGGGTTGGGCGCTTAAAACACAAAACGATTCTTTGATTGCTATCCCAATTCCTGGCGATCGTGATAATGCATTTTTTAACATAGAAGGTGTTATTCCATCATTATTGTCTAATAAAAATGTAGTGCCAGAATTAAGACCATTTAAAGATGAAATCCATTTTATGGCTGGATTAGTGTATCCTTTCGATCGTTATTTTTTGTTACAAACTAACGAAGCAATTTTTATAGATGAAGCAGAGAAACTTCAATCAAAATTATCAGATTCCATTATAAATGAAGCGTTAAAGACTTGGCCAAAATCTATTGCAGCGATTGATGGACAAGCAATTGCTAATAAATTAAAAAGCAGGAGAGATCAACTCGTAGTTTATGCTAAAGAGTTTAATAAAATACTAAAAGAAAAAGGAGTAGTAGAGGAAGCTTTAAAAGGATCTGAAGATTTAGTTTTAAATAAAGCACTATTAAATTGCTTTGAGTGTACAACTCTTCAAAATAAATGATAAGGAGTATTTACTAAAAATCTTTAAAAGTATTGTGTTGTATGGCTAACCATTCTTCTTTTAAAATACCATAACAACACGTACTGCGTCTAAAACCATCTTTCATAACTGTATCTTTACGTAAAACACCTTCTAGAGTTGCGCCAAGTTTTTCTACAGCTTTTCTAGATTTTACATTACGCTCATCGATTCTAAATTCTATTTTTTCAAACTGAAGGGTTTCAAAAGTATAGTTAAGCATTAAATATTTAACGTTTTTATTTAAACCAGTACCTTGAAAATTGTGACCAATCCATGTCCAACCAATATGCAATACTTTATTTTTATAGTTTATGGCTCCAAAGCGCGTACTACCTGCAAATTGTTGTGTCTCTTTATCAAATATTATAAAAGGAATAATAGTTTTATTATTAAAACCATTTACAGCAATTTGAGCATAATTTCGTAGTTTTTCTGGTGTTGAAATATCACTTGGCGAATAATAGATTAAGTCCTTCTCTTGTGCAATAGTCACTAATTGCTTGTAGTTGTTTAAATCTAAAAGTGTGAGTTTTACTCTGTTGTTTTCCAGTTGCATATTATATTAAACTAGTTATTAAATCTACATTGACTTCGTGTTTGCCTTTAAAAGGAATTATATGTACATCATCACCAAATATTGCTTTTGCATGTTTAGTTTCAAAAGCAATACGTTGTTCATCTAAATATTCATCTTCTGTTCCGTAAATTAAAGAGACTTTAGCGTTTAAAAATGTAAAATCACTAGCTGTTAATTCTTTTGGGATTCCGCCAGAATGTAATACCAATTGCGAACAGTCTAGTGTTCTGCTTTTTAAATATCGTGTAGCGACACTTACACCTTGTGAGTAGCCTAAAACAATTAAATTTTTGTTTTTAATTGGATATTCTTCAGCTAAAACAGCATCAAAATATTGCATTATATTAGTGGTTTCTTTTTCGGTATTTTCTTTTGTTAGCCAACTTGCTCCAACATGTTTAAAGTTTCTACCTTGATAATATTTACTTGGTGCTTGTGGTGCAATAATAAAATGTTCTTCAGGATTTAAACTTTTAAAATAACGTATAAAATACTTGCTTAAATAACCCATTCCGTGGCACACAAACCAGACATTTTTTGTCTTTTCGGTTAAGCTATTTAATGTTGTATAGGTATTTGTAGTTTGATAAGAAATTTCTTTTTCAGTAGAATTCATTTCACCTTAGGTTTTGTACTTTTGTTATAGATTTTAAAAATACATTATTTATATGCAATTATCTAAAAAGGAACTCTTAGCTAAAGCAAATGCTGCAAGCAAAAACACATTAATGGAAACCTTAAATATTGAAATGGTAGATTATGGAGATAATTTTTTAGTTGCCAGAATGCCTGTTACGCCAAGAGTTCACCAGCCAGATGGTGTTTTACATGGAGGAGCAACTGCAGCATTAGCCGAAAGTGTTGGGAGTTTTGCCTCGCATATTTTTTTAGATACAGATAATATGTTTGTGCGTGGTTTAGAAATTACAGCTAACCATTTAAAGAGTGTAAAAGAAGGTTATGTCTATGCAAAAGCTACTTTTTTGCACAAAGGGAGAACCACGCAATTATTAGATGTACGAGTTACCGACGAGGCAGATACGCTAATTTCTATTTGTAGATTATCCACAATTTCATTACCTAAAAAGTAAGAATGGAGGAGGAGCAATTTTTTCTAAACCTTGAAAAACAGTTAGACAATAAACTACCTTTTGTGGCTTACAGAAAACCTAATAGTACTACTATTTCTGCAATGCTTCAAAATAACGATACTGTACATCTGGTAACGGATTATACAGAATGTGGTTTTGTTTTTACTCCTTTTAATATCGAAAACCCTTCCGTTTTAATTCCTTTTAACACAAGTGAAATTATTAGTTTAGATAGTTTTTCTTCGGTAAAAAATAATAGAATTGTTGTTAACAGTACTTCTGAAACTTCAAAACAAAATCATATTTCGGTTGTTAAAAAAGCGATAAAAGCAATTGAAGAAGGAGTCTTGGACAAGGTTGTAATTTCGAGAGCAGAAGACGTTACATTAACCGAAAGTAATCCGATTGCCTTATTTAAACGGTTATTAAGTACTTATACAACAACGTTTACATACTGTTGGTACCATCCAAAAGTTGGTTTGTGGTTAGGTGCAACACCAGAAACTTTAATAAAAACTGAAGGCAACCGATTTAAAACCATGGCATTAGCTGGTACACAACAATACAACTCTACTTTAGACGTGTCTTGGAAAGCGAAAGAAAAGCAAGAGCAGCAGTTTGTAACAGATTTTATAGTTAACAGTTTAAAAAACAGTGCTGAACGTATAAATACATCAAAAGTAACTACAAGTAGAGCTGGCAACATGTTGCATTTAAAAACCGAAATTAGCGGAGTTTTAGATGCTAAAAAAACATCGTTAAAAGAGGTATTACTAAACCTCCATCCAACACCAGCAACTTGCGGTCTGCCTAAAGACAAGGCAAAGCAATTTATATTGCAACATGAAAATTATAATAGAGAATTTTATACTGGTTTTTTAGGCGAACTTAATTTTAAAATTAAAAGCACTAGAAATACCAACAAACGGAATGTTGAAAATAATGCCTATTCTAGCGTAAAAACAGTATCGGATTTATTTGTTAACCTACGATGTATGCAAATCCAACAAGAAACTGCTCTGGTTTATGTTGGAGGAGGTATAACAAAAGACTCTAATCCAGAATTAGAATGGCAGGAAACAGTAAATAAATCTGCAACAATGAAAAAGGTGCTGTTTTAGAAGTTTTTAAATTGGCTATTTTGTATTTTTGTACAAGCTATGATGTACCCAAAAATTCCCCTTGCACAAACCGTTATTCAGCTTTGTAAAGCTAAGAATATACAGCATATCGTTTTATCTCCTGGAAGCAGAAATGCACCTTTAACAATTGGTTTTACTCACGATCCCTTTTTTAAATGCTATAGTATTGTAGATGAGCGTTGTGCAGCATTTTTTGCATTGGGTATTGCACAACAAATACAACATCCTGTTGCTGTGGTTTGTACTTCTGGCAGTGCTTTACTTAATTATTATCCTGCTGTTGCAGAAGCGTATTATAGCGATATTCCGTTAGTTGTTTTATCTGCAGACAGACCAAAATATTTGGTAGGAATTGGTGATGGACAAACCATAAATCAAAAAGAAGTGTATAAAAACCACTCTCTGTATTCTGCAAATTTAAAATTGGATTTAAAAGATGAATATGAAGTTCCGGAAGATGAAGAATTACCAATAATTAAAAATTTAGAAGATAAGTTTGAGCGTTTTTTAGGAATTAAAAAAGAACTTCAGAAAGAAAATGAACATGAAATTAATTTAGCCTTAAACCAAGCTATAGTTAATAAAGGTCCTGTACATATAAACATTCCTTTTGATGAACCGCTTTATGATACTGTTGAACAATTAACCGTTAATCCTGAAAATATAGAGGTTAAAGTTAAATCCAAAAAAATGGACGATTACGTAGCTCAGGATATTTTAGAAGAATGGAACAATGCTAAAAAGAAAATGGTTTTGGTTGGTGTTAATTTTCCAGATTCTTTAGACCAAAATTGGATGGAAGAATTAGCGAAAGACGACAGTGTTATTGTTTTTACAGAGACGACTTCTAATTTGCATCACAATCAATTTTTTCCAAGTATAGATCAATTGATTTCCCCTTTAACAGACGAAGAATTAGAAGCTCTTGCTCCAGATCTTTTACTCACATTTGGAGGCATGATTGTGTCTAAAAGAATAAAAAAGTTTCTTAGAAAGTTTCAACCCAAACAACATTGGCATATAGATGTTAAAAAGGCTAACGACACGTTTTTTAGTTTAGAAAAACATATTACTCAAACTCCTAATCAATTTTTTAGCTTTCTTTTCCCTAATCTTACGCATACTGTTAAAAGCGATTATAAATTAAAGTGGAATGCAATTAAAACTTTAAGAAATGTAAAGCACAAAGCGTACTTAAAAACCATTCCATTTTCAGATTTTAAGGTGTTCGATAGCATTTTAAAACATCTACCAGAACAATCACAATTGCAAATTGGTAATAGTTCTGCAATTAGGTATCAGCAACTATTTAATAATAAACCTACTGTAAAGGTGTTTTGTAATCGTGGCACAAGTGGTATTGATGGTAGTACAAGTACAGCAATTGGAGCTTCTGTGGCTTCCAATTTGCAAACTACTTTTATAACAGGAGATTTAAGTTTCTTTTACGATAGTAATGCCTTGTGGAATAATTACATTCCTAATAATTTTAGGATTATTGTTATTAATAATAATGGAGGAGGAATTTTTAGAATTTTACCAGGACACAAAAACACTGAAAACTTTGATACTTATTTTGAAACTAAGCACAATTTAAAAGCAAAGCAACTATGCGACATGTATGGTTTTGAATATACTACAGCAGAAAACGAAGATACTTTGCATTATCAATTACATACGTTTTATAATCCTTCTAGTAAACCAAAATTGTTAGAAATTGTTACTCCAAGCCAAAGTAATGATGAAATACTTTTAGAGTATTTTAATTTTATAAAATAGTTAATCGATTATATGTGTAATTCATCGACTCTTGAAGATTTCTTAGTATTATAAATCAATTTTATAGCTCAAAAAAATTGTATATTTAACTGATTATTAATTAATAAAAACTATAACAAAATGAGTAAAAGAGATGAATTAATAGCTAAATATGCTGCAGACTTAAAAGATAAATGTAACGTAAAACCAGATATGGATTTACTAACTAAGGTTACTATTGGTTGTGGTCCATCTATCTATAATGCAGATGCTGCCACAGTTTCAGGTTCTGACGCATCAGAATTAGCAACAGTAAAAAATAACTTTTTAATTAAAAAACTAGGATTAAAAGATAGTCCTGAATTAGATAAAGCTATAGATTCTGTTATGGAAACTTATGGTCGCTCTAATAGAAATAAATACAGAGCTGTTGTATATTACTTATTAACTAAGCACTTTAAAAAAGAGTCTGTTTACTAGACTATATTTTAATATATAAATTGAAGCGTTACTATTTGTAACGCTTTTTTTTATGTTTACCTTTGTAACATGATAGAAATTGGGACATACAATACTTTAGAAATAATACGCGAAGCAGAACAAGGCATATACCTTGCAGATAGTGAAGGCGAAGAAGTGCTTTTGCCAAATAGATACGTACCAGAGTCTTTTAAAATTTGGGAGAAAATTGAAGTTTTTGTGTATTTAGACAATGAGGAACGTCCTGTTGCTGTTACAGACAAACCTTATATAACCAAAAACGAATTTGCAGTATTACGTTGTAATCAAGTTAATGAGTATGGAGCGTTTTTAGATTTTGGTTTAGTAAAAGAACTGTTTTGCCCTTTTAAAGAGCAAGCCTTCCCAATGAAAAAAGGAGGTTGGTATTTAGTGCATTGCTACATAGACGAAAAAACAGGACGACTAGTAGCCTCTAGTAAAACTAATAGGTTTTTAGATAATACAGAATTAGACATTAGTCAATTTGATGAAGTTGATATTATAATATCGCATCCAAGTGATATTGGTATGAATGTAATTGTAAATAACAAATATGCTGGTTTAATTTATAAAGATTCTATTTATCAAGAATTAAGCATTGGAGATAAACTTAAAGGCATAGTTAAAAAAATAAGGCCAGGAAATAAAATCGATATCGCTTTAGGAAAAATTGGTTATAGAAATATTGAACCAAATGCAGATAGAATAATGAAAGAATTACAAGATAATTCTGGATTTATACCTTTAACAGACAAATCGTCTCCAGAAGATATTAAAACTCAATTACAAATGAGTAAAAAGAGCTTTAAAAAGGCTGTTGGTGCTTTATATAAAGAGAAACAAATTAAAATTGAAGCCGACGGTATTTATTTACTTACCAGTTGATTTTTTTTTAAACTAATATTATAATTTGTTTGTTTTGCCCAATCTATTGCTTCGTATAAACTAGTAAACCGTTTTACTTTAGTAGATAAAAACACCTTTTCAACTAAAGCATTTAACCAACTAGTATTGGTATAGGTTACTATGGCATAACCATTAAGGTTATAGTCGGATTTAAAAAACTTTAACCAATCTACTGGGTTTACAGAATAAGCATTAACTCTATTAGTAATATAGCAAATTTTTAGATCATTGCCATAATGCTTAATTGCAGCATTAATAATATCTTGAGAAGCTTCCCAATTAAAAATCACTCCTTCTTTTACTTCTGCAATTACAATACCTTTTAAAAAATAGTAGTTACCAAAATCATTGATATGAACATCTTCTATTTGATTAGCAAGGTTGGAGTCGATTATTTTCATGGCGATTGGTTTATAATAAGGTATGGTATAAGTAGGTATTCCTTTATAAAAATACTGTAATTAATTAAAAACCAGCTAAAAATCTATTAAATTCGACAAAATGCATATTTAAGAAAGAATTTATACAAAAAACTACCAGCAGAAGTTAGGATTCCGTCTGGTAGCTTTTACTCAAGTTTTATAAACTTGTGGCTTAGGGAGTATAAAATTTTTGTTATTTAACGCTTAAACAAGGTTCTAATACCAATCTATCTTTAATTATTTGTGTTGCTTCTAAAAGTGAACTACAACTTAAATATGGTTTTTTGCAGAATTGTTTTTCAATATCTACATTCATAGAATCAAAATAACTATAAGTTACAGTGCAAAACACTTCTATATTTGGTATAGCAGTAAGTAATTTTGGATAATCTAAAGCTTCAATTGAAAACGTATTAACTCGGTTAGAGATATAACCTAATACTTTATGATTTTTATAATGTTGTGCAATTAATAAAATATATTCCTTTGCACTACTATAACTAAAATGAACACCTTCATTAACTTCAGATATAACATAATTTTTAAAAAAGAATAAATTACCTATTTCTAAAAAGTGCGATTTTACAAATTCTTTTCTAAGGGAAGAGTCCAGTACCAGCATAGCGATTAATTAAATGTTGACACAAATTTACTATGCTAGCATAACACAAGTCTAAAATATAGTGTTAGAAAATGATATTTCGACAAAAAGCATATTTTATCGATTAAAAGCAGTATTTTGAATATTTTTTTATCCAACTAATACTACTTCATAATCAATTAGTTAGGTTTAATCATAAACTATTGTAACTCATTTCTTTAGAAATTAATCATAATTTACCGAATGCTATTAATTTTTTTAATTAAAAGAAAAAAGAGCTTAGTCCTTCAAAATCTATTATCACTTATAATAATTGTGTATTTTTATGCACGATTAAAAAGACGAGTTTAAATGGAAAAAATAAATTGGATAAAAGCTAAGGATTACGAAGACATTACTTACTCAAAATGTAATGGAGTTGCCAGAATTGCTTTTAACAGACCTAATATTAGAAATGCCTTTAGGCCAAAAACAACTAAAGAATTGTACGATGCTTTTTATGATGCTGGAGAAGACACAAGTATAGGTGTTGTACTATTATCTGCAGAAGGACCATCGACCAAAGATGGTGTGTGGAGTTTTTGTTCTGGAGGAGATCAAAAGGCAAGAGGTCACCAAGGTTATGTAGGAGAAGATGGATACCATAGATTGAATATATTAGAAGTTCAACGTCTTATTAGATTTATGCCAAAAGCAGTAATTGCAGTCGTTCCTGGTTGGGCAGTTGGAGGTGGACATAGCCTACATGTAGTTTGTGATTTAACATTGGCGAGTAAAGAACACGCGATATTTAAACAAACAGATGCAGATGTTACTAGCTTTGATGGAGGTTATGGATCTGCCTATTTAGCAAAAATGGTAGGTCAGAAAAAGGCTCGTGAAATATTTTTCTTGGGAAGAAATTATTCTGCTCAAGAAGCTTTTGAAATGGGAATGGTAAATGCTGTTATCCCTCATAATGAACTCGAAAGCACAGCATATCAATGGGCTCAAGAGATTTTAGAAAAATCGCCAACCTCTATTAAAATGCTAAAATTCGCAATGAATTTAACAGATGATGGTATGGTTGGACAACAAGTTTTTGCTGGCGAAGCCACACGCTTAGCATATATGACAGATGAAGCTAAAGAAGGACGTGACGCCTTTTTAGAAAAAAGAAAACCTAACTTTCCCAAAAAATGGATTCCTTAAATACATAAATAATGAATAAATTATTTGCTTGGCTAAGTGCATTTAGACTTAGAACCTTACCCTTATCTATTTCTGGGATAATTGTAGCTGGTTGTTTAGCAGAGTACAATGGCTATTTTCAATGGGACATTTTTGGACTTGCTATTTTAGTAACTTTAAGTTTACAAATTTTGTCCAACTTAGCAAACGATTATGGCGATGGTGTTAAAGGTACAGATAATGACGATAGAATAGGACCAGAGCGAGCTTTACAAAGCGGTAAAATTACTAAGGACGAAATGTTTCATGCCATTAGAATGAACATTTTAATAAGCATAGTACTTGTAATCTCTTTAGTATATTTCGCATTTAGTGCAAAACATTTTTTATTAGCATTACTCTTTTTCTTTATTGCTTTTTTATGTGTTAGAGCTGCTTTAAAATATACTATTGGAGATAATGCCTATGGTTATAGAGCTTTGGGAGATTTATACGTGTTTATTTTCTTTGGTTTAGTAAGTGTAATTGGTGGTTATGTGTTGTTTTCTAAGCAGTTTGACCACGTTACAATACTTCCTGCTATTACTGTTGGCTTATTAAGTGCAGCAGTATTAAACCTTAATAATATGAGAGATATAAACTCTGATATTACTTCTAATAAAATTACACTAGCAGTTAAACTAGGGCAAGAAAAAGCTAGGAAATATCATATTTTTTTAATTGTTTCAGCAATTTTCACCTCGTTTTTGTTTGGCATTTTATACTACAATAATTCCATTTACAACTTCTTATTTGTTATTGCTTATATCCCATTATTAATTCATATAAAAACAGTATTAAAAATAGACCAACTTGTAAAGTTTGATGCCGAATTAAAAAAGCTAGCCTTAACTACAGTACTTTTAGCTATATTATTAGGTATTGGTCACTTATTATAATATAAAAATTTTAGATTATGAAAATTACATTTTATGGACATGCGTGTTTAGGTATTGAAATAGAAGAAGTTTCAATACTAGTAGATCCTTTTATTTCAGGTAATGAAAAAGCCAAACACATAGATATTAATGCGCTAAAAGCAGATTATATTTTATTAACACATGCACACCAAGACCATGTTTTGGATGTAGATGTAATTGCAAAAAACACAGATGCTATAATTGTTTCTAATTACGAAATTGCAATGCATTTTCAGTCTAAAGGTTTTGAAGTTCACCCAATGAATCATGGAGGACAATGGGATTTTGAGTTTGGTAATGTAAAGTATGTCAATGCCATACATACCTCTTCTTTTGCAGATGGTACTTATGGAGGACAACCAGGTGGATTTGTAATAGAAAGTGAACACAAAAACATATACATTGCAGGAGACACTGCTTTAACATTTGATATGAAGCTAATCCCTTTGCAAACAAAATTAGACTTAGCGGTATTGCCAATAGGCGACAATTTTACCATGGGAATACACGACGCTATTTTAGCAAGCGATTTTGTAGAGTGTGATAAAATATTAGGTTATCATTTTGATACGTTTGGCTATATAGAAATTGATAAAGAAGAAGCCAAACGTACATTTTTTAATAAAGACAAAGATTTAATGCTACTAGAAATAGGAGAAAGCATCGATTTATAATTAGTAAACTATTTAAATGCAAAAAATAACCATAGCAATAGATGGATTTTCTTCCACAGGAAAAAGCACAATAGCCAAACAAATTGCAAAAGCATTAGGCTATGTTTATGTAGATTCTGGTGCAATGTATCGTGCAGTAACACTATATGCTATGCAAAATAATTTAATTAATGACAGTGAATTTAATGTAAATGAATTAGTGTCTCAATTAAATGAAATTACGATTAACTTTAAATTTAATGAAACCTTAGGTTTTGCTGAAGTCTATTTAAATAATACAAACGTTGAGCACGACATACGAACCTTAGAAGTCTCTAGTTTTGTAAGCCAAGTCGCTGCCATACCAGAAGTGCGCTACCAATTGGTTAAGCAACAACAAAAAATGGGAAAAGATAAAGGAGTTGTAATGGATGGTCGCGATATTGGAACTGTTGTGTTTCCGTTTGCAGAACTTAAAATATTTATGACAGCTTCTGCCAAAACCAGAGCAACACGACGTTTTAACGAGCTAATAGCAAGAGGAGACAAAGTAGAATACGAAGCTGTATTACGTAATGTACAAGAACGCGATTATATAGATTCTCACAGAGCAGATTCTCCATTAGTAAAAGCTAACGATGCTATAGAAATTGACAATTCTCATTTAACGTTAGAGCAACAGTTTAATAAAGTAATGCGTTTAGTAACTATGACGCTAGAAGATTTAGAATAAAATTAATGGAATAAAAAAAGCGGATTTTTAAATACATAAAAACCCACTTTTGATGAAAAGCTATTAATCACCTACAAATTCGGAATAATTAATTCTTGATTTGGGTGAATAACATCTGGGTTCTTTAGTATATCTGTATTCGCTTTAAAAATGGCATTGTATTTACCTGCACTACCATAATACTGCTTAGCAATGGCACCTAAAGTTTCTCCACTTTTAACAGTATGTCTTGCAAATACACTAGTATCTGCAACTTTAATATCTGCAACAATATCACTAGGGTTTTCTCCACCAGAGGCTTTTATAGAATCCCAAAGTAAGTTTTTCTCGTATTGATTAGCTGCAGTACCTTTAACATGTAAAACACCATTTTCTTCCTTAACGTCTCCGTTAGCAATATTTAATTTTTCTCCTAAATCAAGTACATCTTGATATTTTGCTCTTAAAGCCATAGTTGTTAGTTATTTAATTTGATTCTTAAAGGTAAATAAAATATCTAAGATTATTATAATTTATTTTCGTAATCTTTTAGCCTGAAAATCAATGGAATAAATTTTTATAATTTTTTAGGTAAAATAGTTAAAAAGTCTTATTTTTGCACACCTTTTTAGCGATATATGGAAAGTGAAAAAGGAACTATAAAAAACATAATCTAACACTTCTGTGTGGTATTGCTTAAACTTTCCAAAGCATACAGAATACAAAACGCAGTGTAAAACGTTTCTGCAAAGACAGATATTTAAAACACTGTTTAATTTAATTAAATGGCTGAAAAAGCAAAACAAGCTGAAGTTGAAGCAACTGAAGCAACAGCAGTAAAAGAAACTCCTCAGGTTTCTGAAGCACAAGCAAACCCAGAAAAATTCTTAAAAGATTTCAACTGGCACAATTACCAAGAAGGAATTGATGAAGTTGAAGATTCTCAATTAAAAGAATTTGAAAAATTAGTAGCAGAAAATTTCGTTGATACTTTAGATGATGAAGTAGTAGAAGGTGAAGTTATTCATATTACTGATAGAGATGCAATTATTGACATTAACGCTAAATCGGAAGGTGTAATTTCTCTTAACGAGTTTCGTTACAATCCAGATTTAAAAGTTGGTGACAAAGTAGAAGTATTAATTGATGTACGTGAAGACGCTACAGGTCAATTAGTATTATCGCACAGAAAAGCACGTGTAATCAAAGCATGGGATCGTGTAAATAAAGCACACGAAACAGGTGAAATCGTTAATGGTTTTGTTAAGTGTAGAACAAAAGGAGGTATGATTGTAGATGTTTTTGGCATCGAAGCATTTTTACCAGGTTCTCAAATTGACGTGAAGCCAATTAGAGATTACGACGTTTATGTAAACAAAACAATGGAATTTAAAGTAGTGAAAATTAATCACGAATTTAAAAACGTTGTCGTTTCTCATAAAGCACTTATTGAAGCTGATATTGAAGAGCAGAAAAAAGAAATTATTGGTCAATTAGAAAAAGGTCAAGTATTAGAAGGTATTGTTAAAAACATTACATCTTATGGTGTATTTATTGACCTTGGTGGTGTAGATGGATTAGTTCATATTACAGACTTATCTTGGTCTCGTATTAACCATCCAAACGAGATTGTTGAGTTAGACCAAAAATTAAACGTTGTAATTCTTGATTTTGACGAAGATAAATCTAGAATCCAATTAGGTCTTAAACAATTATCTAAACATCCTTGGGATGCGTTAGGAGAAGATGTAAAAGTAGGAGATAAAGTAAAAGGTAAAGTAGTAGTAATCGCAGATTATGGTGCATTTATCGAAGTTGCAGAAGGTGTAGAAGGTTTAGTTCACGTTTCTGAAATGTCTTGGTCAACCCACTTACGTTCGGCTAACGACTTTGTAAAAGTTGGTGACGAAATAGAAGCTCAAATCTTAACATTAGATAGAGAAGACCGTAAAATGTCTCTTGGTATTAAGCAATTAAGTGCAGATCCATGGACAGATATTACAACTAAATATCCTGTAGGTTCTAAGCATACAGGTATAGTACGTAACTTTACAAACTTTGGTGTTTTTGTTGAATTAGAAGAAGGTATTGATGGATTAATTTATATCTCAGATTTATCTTGGACTAAAAAGATTAAGCATCCAAGTGAGTTCTGTAACGTAGGTGACACATTAGATGTTGTTGTACTTGAGTTAGATGTTGAAGGACGTAAATTATCTTTAGGTCACAAACAAACTACAGAAAATCCTTGGGATAAGTACGAAACTGAATTCGCTTTAGGAACTACACATACTGCTGAAATTTCTGAAGAAGTTGATAAAGGTGCAACTATTGAGTTTAACGAAGATATCGTTGCTTTTGTTCCTTCTCGTCACTTAGAAAAAGAAGACGGAAAGAAATTAAAGAAAGGTGATACTGCTGAGTTCAAAATCATTGAGTTTAACAAAGAGTTTAAGAGAGTAGTAGCTTCGCATACTGCAATCTTTAAAGAAGAAGAAATGGCAAATGTAAAAGCTGCTGTTGCAAAACAAGCAAGCCAAGCTGCCGAAGCTAAACCAACTTTAGGTGATGCTAATGATGCTTTACAAGCTCTTAAAGATAAAATGGACGGAAAAAAATAATTTTCTAAGCATTTAAATTACTTAAAAGCCTCTCAACTATGAGAGGCTTTTTTTATGCAAAATGATTATATAAAATGGTAATTAGTAATTAACCAGTAATTTATCTTCAAATCAAAATGCTTAAAAAAACAAATTATTATTAGCTAGTCTAAAACAAATCTATTTTACTTTATAGTGTATATATTTTAACTTCTAATATTTTCCATTAACTTTGTAATCCAAATACGTTTGGAAAATTATGAGTCAAAAAGTGTTACTTAACGCAACCGCAATAAACATCATTCTTCATCGATTGGCTTGTCAACTCATTGAAAACCATCACGATTTTTCCAACACAGTATTAATAGGCCTACAACCAAGAGGGAAGTTTTTAGCACAACGTTTAGCCGCTTTGCTAGAAAAAGAGTATAAAATTAAAAACCTAAAATTAGGGTTATTAGATATAACGTTTTATCGCGATGATTTTAGAAGAAGTGATAAACCACTAGAAGCCAATACTACAGAAATTAATTTTATAGTCGAAGATAAAAAAATAGTGTTTATAGACGATGTCTTGTACACTGGCAGAAGCATTCGTGCAGCATTAACAGCAATTCAATCTTTTGGAAGACCAAACGAAATTGAGTTATTAACCTTAATAGATAGACGTTTTAGTAGGCATTTACCAATTCAGCCAGATTATAGAGGCAGACAAGTAGATGCAATTAATAATGAAAAAGTAAAAGTCAATTGGGTAGAAAATGAAGGTGAAGATGCAGTTTATTTAGTAAATAGTTGATTTTAGTTTAATAGTTTAAAAATAAAAATAATTTGCCAATAGCTAATAGCTAAAAGCCAAAAGAAAAAAAACATGAGTGAATTAAGTGTCAATCACTTATTAGGAATTAAATACCTTCAAAAAGAAGACATTAAACTTATTTTTGAAACTGCAGATCATTTTAAAGAAGTGATTAATAGACCTATTAAAAAAGTACCTTCGCTTAGAGATATCACTATTGCTAATTTATTTTTTGAAAATTCCACACGCACAAAATTATCTTTTGAACTTGCCGAAAAACGACTCTCTGCAGATGTTATTAATTTTTCAGCATCGCAGTCTTCAGTAAAAAAAGGAGAAACACTAATAGATACCGTAAATAATATTCTTTCTATGAAAGTAGATATGGTAGTTATGCGACACCCAAACCCTGGAGCAGGAGTGTTTTTATCTAAACATGTTAACGCAAGTATTATAAATGCAGGAGATGGAGCGCACGAACACCCAACACAAGCCTTATTAGATTCTTATTCTATTAGAGAACATTTAGGAGAAGTAAAAGGTAAAAAAGTAGTAATTGTTGGAGATATCCTCCATAGTAGAGTCGCCTTATCTAATATTTATGCGCTTAAATTACAAGGTGCAGAAGTTATGGTTTGCGGTCCAAAAACATTACTACCAAAATACATAGATAAATTAGGAGTTAAAGTAGAAACCAATTTGCGTAAAGCACTAAACTGGTGTGATGTAGCAAATATGTTACGTGTGCAAAACGAACGTATGGCTATAAGCTATTTTCCTTCTACAAGAGAATATACACAACAATTTGGAGTTAATAAAGCACTTTTAAACAGCTTAGATAAAGAAATTACAATTATGCATCCAGGACCAATAAATAGAGGCGTGGAAATTACAAGTGACGTAGCAGATTCTGACCAAGCCATTATTTTAGATCAAGTGCAAAATGGTGTTGCTGTAAGAATGGCTGTAATTTATCTTTTGGCTTCAAAAATTAAACAATAAATTATGATTTTAGATCAAGACGGAAATATTTCTATAATAACACAAGAGAAAGCTTCGATTATAGAATTAGTAAAAAAAATAGAAGCATTATACCCAAAATTTGAGAACAATAATATTATTGTAAACCTCACTTCAATAAATAAAATCACTCTTCAAGACGTTATAGAGTTTTTACGTATAAGTAATACTCACAGAGCATCTAAACACTCCTTTGTGGTGGTAACCAATGCAATAAACGCAAACGAAACTCCAGACGAGATTATAGTTGTTCCAACAGTACAAGAAGCATACGATATTATTGAAATGGAAGAAATGGAACGTGACTTAGGATTTTAAGATGAAATTAAACATACTAGGTTGTTATAGCGCAACACCACGAACTAATACCAATCCAACTTCGCAAGTCCTCGAAATTGCAAATCATAATTTTTTAATTGATTGTGGAGAAGGAACACAAGTTCAATTGCGAAGACAAAAAGTAAAGTTTAATAGAATAAAACACATTTTTATATCTCATCTTCATGGAGACCATTGTTTTGGCTTAGTAGGCTTAATATCTACAATGCGATTATTAACTCGCGAAGCAGATTTACATATTTATGCTCCTAAAGGTTTAAAAGAAGTGATAACGCTTCAAATGAAACTGGCGAACTCTTGGACTAATTATCAACTAATATTTCATGAATTAACAGCTACAACTTCAGAAGTTATTTTTGAAGACGATAGAGTACAAGTCTCTACAATACCTTTAGATCATCGCGTGTACACAAATGGTTTTCTGTTTAAAGAAAAAGAAGGCGAACGCAAATTAGATATTTTTAAAGTTGAACAAGCTAATATAAATGTTGCTTATTATAGAAAATTAAAACAAGGACAAGATGTTATAAATGAAGATGGTGTTTTAATAGATAATGCGAAAGTTACCAAGCCAGCAGATAAGCCTAAAAGCTATGCTTTTTGTAGTGATACTGCTTATTCTGAAGCTATTGTGCCATTAATAAAAAATGTAGATGTGTTATACCACGAATCCACATTTTTAGATAAACACGAAAAATTAGCTGAACCAACAAAACACAGTACAGCAAAACAAGCAGCAACTATTGCAAAAAAAGCAAATGTAAGTACTTTATTATTAGGGCATTATTCTACTAGATACGACAGCTTACAAGAGTTTAAAACCGAAGCTGAAACCATTTTTAAAACAGTTGAGCTTGCAGAAGATGGTAAACAATTTGAATTTTAGTATTTAAATCTATTGTTAGTATTGGCGTAGATTACTGCCATTAAAAGACACACGACAAGTACAAAAGTCGTAGTTAAGGCTATAATTTCTTCTTTACTATTAAATAGTCTTAATAATAAATATAAGAGCAAGATTAAAAGGCCTAAGCCAATTAATACCTTTTTTAAAAATAGAGAAAGTGCTTTAACATTAATTTTCTTTTTTTTAGAATCCGATAACGTGTTGTATCCAGCAATTAAATTAGGATATTTTTCGACTAAAAAACCACATAGAATTAATATAAAACTGGTTACTAATTGAGAAATAATCATCTGTTTTAAATAAGATTGTATAGTAGTGACTGTTAAATTTTACAATTATAAAGTTACAAAAAGGGATTATAAATTATTTAAAAATCTTGTAAATTGCAGATATGGAAAAAGACTTAAGTAAATACAGAAAATCTTACGAAAAAGGAGCATTATTATTGAAGGATGCTCCAGAAAACCCTTTTGAGTTATTCCAAAAATGGTTTTTTGAAGTCGATAAATATTTCCAAGAAGATGAGACAAATGCAATGACTTTAAGTACAATTGGTTTAGATGGTTTCCCAAAGAGTAGAGTAGTGCTTTTAAAAAAATACACGTATGAGGGTTTTATTTTTTACACAAACTATACAAGCGAAAAAGGGAATGCTATAGCAGCCAATCCAAATGTGTGTTTATCTTTTTTTTGGCATGGAGCAGAACGTCAAATAATTATTAAGGGTAAAGCTGAAAAAATTGCAGACAATTTAAGCGATGGGTATTTTGAATCACGTCCAAGAGGAAGTCAATTAGGTGCCTTAGTATCTAACCAAAGTGCTATTATTAAAAGTCGAGAAGTGTTAGAGCAAAAACTGAAGGCTTTGGAATTAGAATATAAAAATAAAGATATTGAGCGTCCTGAGTTTTGGGGAGGATATATAGTAAAGCCTGTAGAAATAGAATTTTGGCAAGGCAGACCCAATAGATTACACGATAGAATTAAATACCAATTAGTAGATAATATAGATTGGATAAAAAACCGATTATCTCCATAACACTTTATCCATAAAGTAGATTAACCATTCGAAATCATGCGTTTTATCGATTAAATACATTTTATTTCGTCGAACAACATAAAAATCGTTCAAATGCATGCTTTTTAACGATTAAAAACATAAATTTTCGATGAAATACATGTTTTTAGTCTATTTTAACATTTTGTTAACATTTTAACACATATAGTAAATATATATTAGTAATCCCAAACCTAATTATTTTACTTACTATGAACCTACCTACTAAATTTATTGTTATAGCCCTTATAACGTTTTCGCTATTATCATGTTCCAAAGAAAGCATGGATAACCAACTAGAAGTGCCAACAGCCGATGCAATTATTCCTGAAGATAAAGTAATTGAATTAGAAATTTTAGAACTCATCAATGCTTATCGTATAACTAATGGTTTAAGTGTTTTAAATAATTTACCAATAGTAAAATCTCAAGCTTATACACACACAAATTATATGATTGAGATAAATGATATTAATCACGATCATTTTTCAATCCGAAGAGCATATTTAGTTAGTAAAGCAGGAGCTAATAAAGTCTCAGAAAATGTTGCTTATGGATATTCCTCTGCGCAATCTGTTGTAAATGCATGGATTGCTAGTGATAGTCACAGATCTGCAATAGAAGGTGATTATACAGATTTTAATATCTCTGCAGAGAAAAATGAAAATGGATCATGGTATTTTACTAATATATTTATAAAGCGTTAGTCTTATTTTTTTCAAAAAACACAAAAAGCCTATGAATAGATTCATAGGTTTTTTTGTTTACTAAGTTGTTTCGTTTTTAATTATCTAAGTAATAGTAGTATTCAACTTATATGCAAAGTTTATTTAAATTTTATAATGCATAAAAAAAAGTAGTTCAAATAAATGAACTACTTAATTTAAGGTTTAGGGTTTGTAATGACTAATTCATATAATCATTGGTAATAATAAACTTAGATCGTCTATTTTGTTGGTGCTCTTCTTCAGAACAAATATTTTTAAACTCATTGGTACATCTATTTACCAATTGAGATTCTCCATAACCAATAGCACTTTCAATTCTTCTTGCTTCAATTCCTCTAGAGATTATATAATCTCTAGTAGATTTTGCTCTTCTGTCGGATAATTTTAAATTATAAGCATCTCTACCACGACTATCTGTATGCGATTCAATTTTTATAATCATTTTTGGATGTTCGCGCATAACAGTTACAATATTTTCTAACTCGTATGCTGCATCTGGTCTAATATTAGACTTATCGTAATCAAAGAAAATAGGGTTTATAACTATTTCGTTATTCTGAATTAATGGAGTTAAGTAAAGATCTATGTTGGTTTCTTCTCCATCCACATCACTTGTGCTAAATTCTTTAGAGTCTGGTCTGTGAATAACTTTTGTTCCTAATATGGAGTAATTTTTTTCACAATCTAAATTTTCGAATAAATACTCTCCATTTTCATTAGAGAAAATTGTTTCTATAACACGTCCTGTTTCGTCCATAAGCTTAACAGAAACGTCTGCAAGAGGCTCATTGTTTAATTTGTTGTACGTTATACCTGTAACAGTTTGTTTACAATCATATTTTCCAAAGGCATAAATATCGTCACTACCTTTTCCGTCTGGTCTATTAGAAGAAAAATATCCGGATTTTCCATCATTATTTAAGAAAAATGCAAAATCATCGTCTCCACTATTATAAGGAGCTCCCATGTTTTTTATAGAAATTGAATCGTTTTTTTCTTTTTTAAGGATATCTGTTTCAAAAATATCTAATAAGCCTAAGTTAATATGCGCATCTGAAGAGAAATAAAGTGTAGAGTCTTGTGCTACAAAAGGAAACATTTCTCTGCCTTCAGTATTAATTCGTTTTCCAAGATTTTTAACAGAACCAAATGTTCCATCTTTATTAATAGCTACTTTATATATATCGGATTGTCCAAACCCTCCTTCACGATCAGAAACAAAATATAATGTTTTTTCATCTGGACTTAAAGCAGGATGACCTGTAGAAAATGTTTTATCGTTAAACGGAAGCACTTCAACATTAGTCCATGAGCCATTATTTAGCTTTGCCCTTAAAAGTTTTAAATTAGAGGTACCTCCTTTATCATAAGATCTTTTTCCTTTTTTATTTGAGTTGTTTCTAGTAAAATACATGGTTTGGCCATCTTTAGTAATAGCTAATGTACCTTCATGTATAAAATCCGAATTCATTTTTTCTGAAGCAATTGGTTCAATATCGCTAATAGATATATTATCTTCATCATAATTCACAGTGGCCTCATATATTTTTAAGAAAGGCTCTTCATTCCATTGGTATATTTTTTTCTTATTAACAATACTATCTTTTGTTCTGGATGAAGAAAAATATAATTTTTCTCCTTGCTGAAAACCTCCAAAATCGGAATATTTAGAGTTGGAATCTAAATTTGTAACATTAACTAAAACATTTTCGGTAGAGGAAAGTTCTTTAAACTTTTCAATACTAACTATTTCATAGTCTCTAGCTCTTTTATCGTTTTTCTGAATCTCTTTAAACTTTGCTAACCAAATATTTGCTTCTTCATAATCACCTATACTTCTTAAAGTTTGGATATATTTAAAAATGTATTCAGGATTAATTTTATCGTATTTATTAACGGCTTTACTATACCAAAAAGCTGCTTTTTCTGAGTTAGAATTATTGTAATAGCAATCTCCTATTCTAGAAAGAATATGCTCTGTAGAGTCTTTTTTCTTTAAAGCTTCTTTATAAAGTTCAATAGCTTCGTAGTAGGCATAATCTCTAAAATACTTATCTGCAACTTCTACTTGCGAATAACCATTTACACCATATAAAGCAATACATAATATAATTAATAATTTTTTCATAATCTATAGATTAAAAATATCTTGGGGATTTTACTCGTCTTTCATTAAAGATTTCAAACATTAGTAAGATTTCATGGGTTCCGCCTAAATAAGGTCTTATCCCATCTACAAAATATTCGTATGCATAACCAATTCTTAATTGTTTTGAAACCTGAAAATCTGCTAAAGCACCAATAGAGGAGGTGTTTATGTTATATCTATATGAGCCACCAATCCAAAACTTATCGTACAGTAAAAAGTTAGCTGTTAAATCTGCAGAAATCGGAGCTCCATTTGTAGCTTTAACTAAAAAAGCAGGTTTTAGTTTAGTGTTTTCACTTAAATCAAACACATATCCACCTGTAAAATAATAACTCACTCTTTCTAAAGCTATATAATCTGCTTCAGAGGTATTATCTGCTAAATTATAATCAGTATTTAATAATCTAGGAGCAGAAAGGCCTAAATACCATCTGTCAGAATGTAAATAAGCTCCAACTCCTACATTTGGATTCCATTTATCTGAATAGTTTGAGAAAAACGGATCTGCAACAACTTCTTCAGAATTCAAAAAGGCTTGATCTAAGTTGTAATGCGTAAAGCCACCTTTTAAACCAAATGCTAGCTTTGTTTTTTCGCTTGTTCTAATAGTATAAGAGAAATCACCATAAGCATATAGAAAGTTCTCATAACCTGGCGAATCATTTATTATTGAAACTCCTAAACCTATTTTTTCATTTGTTAAAGGAGTATGAACAGATAAGGTTTGTGTAACAGGACCTCCGCTAATTCCTACCCATTGGCTTCTGTGCAATCCTACAATGCTTAAAGTTTCTCTGCTTCCTGCATAAGCAGGATTTACAGAGATTGTATTAAACATATATTGAGAAAATTGAGGTAATTGTTGAGCAATACTATATGTGCTACTCAACATTACAATCAATATTAATATTTTATTTTGCATGTTTTTCATAGGTTAATTATTATTTGGTTCCTATATAAAGTGGACCGCTAATTGGTCTAATTCCTCCATCACTTTGTGTAGATGGATCCAAGAATGAAACTATATAATAGTAAGTACCATTAGGAACTTGATCTGCACTTCCTACAGAGGATTTATGTACAAATCCATTCCAATCGTTTTGGTAATCTTTAGACTCATAAACTATTGCTCCCCAACGATTCACAATTTTAACATCATAAATAAAATCACAAAGCTCTAAACCAGTAATTTCAAAATACTCGTTGTGTACATCTCCATTTGGTGTGATTACTTTTGAAATAACAACATTATCAATTGTACAGTTTACAACTCGACATTCATTGTGTACTGTGATTGTTACTTCTATATCTGTTGGGCAACTAGAAGAATCTTCAATATAACTAAACACTATATCTTCACTATCTTCAACACTATTATCAAGTTCAATTGATAATGGATCAAAGTAATGTCCATCTAATATTTCAGCATTACCAGATATTACAGTCCAAACTCCACTATCATCATAATTTCCAGATAATAGTGTGAATAAATCTACAACTTGAGATTCAGTCTCGTCAACAATACATAATCTAATATTTTCAGCTTCAACGGATGCATTTTCTAATGTTAATAAAGCATTTAGTGTTGTGAAATTACCACAATCATCTGTCACTGTATATTCAACATCTAACATTCCGTTTTCTATGTTAGCGAAGTTATAATCTGAAGTCACAATTATTGCTACTGGTCCATCACAATCATCTCCTCCACAGTTTTCTAGAGCTTCAATGTTATTTTGGTTCCATTCGTTAGCAACTTCTTCTGTATCTATTACAGAACATTCTACTGTCATATCTGTTACTTCACATGCTGATAAATCAGGACCAGTAGTATCTTCTAGCGTAAGTGTAGCAGTAAGAGTTGTTGTGTTACCACAATCGTCTGCTACAGTATAAATCACTTCGATTGTTCCACCAGCACCACAAGTTGATACAAGATTAGCGAAGTCGAAGTTAGAAGTTACTGTATTAGTAGGATCTGTATCACAAGTATCAGTACCACAAGTTTCAAGTGCAGCAATATTCTCTGCATTCCAGTTGGCAGCAATAGTTTCGTTATCCGTTCCGTTACACTCAATAGTTTCATCTACAACAGTACATGCTGATAAATCAGGACCAGTAGTATCTTCTAGCGTAAGTGTTGCAGTGATAGTACTTGAGTTTCCTGTTGCATCTGTTAGAGTATAAGTTACAAGTATAGTTCCACTAGCCCCACAAGTCGTTTCAAAATTGGTAAAGTCGAAATCTGAAGTTACATCAAAATCATTATCACAAGCATCTGTTGCGCAATTTTCAAGTGCAGCAATATTCTCTGCATTCCAGTTGGCAGCGATAGTTTCGTTATCAGTTCCGTTACACTCAATAGTTTCGTCTAAGACTTCACACATCGAAGTGTCTGGAGGAGTTGTGTCTTCAATTAAATCAGTAGTAGTCTGATCATTTGCAGTGACAGTTTCATTGTTTAATACATCTTCTGCAGTAATTGTTACTGTATTTATTACTTCTGTAGCGTCAATATCTAACTGTGTAACAAGATAAGTGGCAGTATATGTCCAGGTTTCAGTTGGATCTAATATATTATTACTATCTAAATCACCAGAAACTAACTCTATAGTTACTGGTGGTGTTGAGTTATCTAACAAAGGATCTGTTAGAACAATATTACCTAATGAAATTTCTCCTGTATTAATAATAGTAAATGTATAGGTTATCGTTTCACCTATTTCTGTACATGTATTTCCATTTTCATTATTAAATACTCCATTTTTTACGATGTCTATTCCTATACCAGTACATATCGTAACCTCAGTATTATCTTGATCGATGATATAGGTATCTGTAGCTTCAACAGGATCAGTTCCGTTAGGTTCTAAACCAGCAGCAGTAACGTTATTGGTAATGTTTCCATTATCAATATCCGTTTGTGTTGCAGTGTATGATGCACCAGTAAAGATCCAAGTCTCGGAA
>NZ_JBSHNP010000054.1:0-774 GCF_053604675.1 Lacinutrix salivirga | reverse complement strand
TACTGTCACCTCTACTTCTGCTGTATCACAGTTTGGTGTTGGTGTTGCGTTATCACATACTGTATATTCAAACGTATCTGTTCCATTGTATCCTGGGTTTGGTGTGTAGGTTACTACATCATCACTTGGATCGTTTGGTGTGTTGTTTGGATCTGTTATGACTACGGTTCCATTGGTTGGTGGTGTTGTGATTGCGATTGTGCCTTCCGTTGGGATGTCGTTATCGTTATCATAAACATCTACCACTACTGGTGTGTCTTCGTCTGTAGTTGTTGTATCGTCTTCTACATCTACAATTGGATTTACAGTTACTGTTACTGTTGCTGTGGACTCATCGCCATCTGCATCTGTAATTGTATAATCAAACGTATCTGTTCCATTGAAATCTGGTGCTGGTGTGTACAGTATAGTATCATCCGTTGGATCATTTGGTGTTCCATTATCATCTACTGTTACTGTTCCGCCTTCAGTCGTCGTTCCACTTGGAAGTGTAATTGCTCCTGTATTTGGTCCGTCTGCTCCAAAGTCATCTGCGCCATTTCCATTATCGGCTAACACATCGATTACATTATCTGTACTGTCTTCATCTACTTCAGCTACATCATCTTCTGCTACTGGTACGTCTTCTGCATTTACTGTCACCTCTACTTCTGCTGTATCACAGTTTGGTGTTGGTGTTGCGTTATCACATACTGTATATTCAAACGTATCTGTTCCATTGTATCCTGGGTTTGGTGTGTAGGTTACTACATCATCACTTGGATCGTTTGGTGT
>NZ_JBSHNP010000053.1:0-266 GCF_053604675.1 Lacinutrix salivirga | reverse complement strand
TCTACCACTACTGGTGTGTCTTCGTCTGTGGTTGTTGTATCGTCTTCTACATCTACAATTGGTGCTATGCTTACCTCTACTTCTGCTGTATCACAGTTTGGTGTTGGTGTTGCATTATCACATACTGTATATTCAAACGTATCTGTTCCATTGTATCCTGGGTTTGGTGTGTAGGTTACTACATCATCACTTGGATCGTTTGGTGTATTGTTTGGATCGGTTATGACTACGGTTCCATTGGTTGGTGGTGTTGTGATTGCGATTGT
>NZ_JBSHNP010000052.1:0-432 GCF_053604675.1 Lacinutrix salivirga | reverse complement strand
CGATAGGAAATGCTACAGGTTATAGTTTAACTGTTGGCACAACTGCTGGAGGAAGCGATATTTTAAACGCTCAAGATGTTGGCAACGTAACGACTTTCGATTTACCAACCAATTTGCCAGACGAAACTACAATTTACGTATTTGTAATACCATATAATTCCGCAGGAAACGCAACTGCGTGTACAGAAGAAAGTTTTACAACAGAAGTCATTCTGCCATTGTGTACAACTTTATCGTCACCATTAAATGGAGCAACAGACGTGTCCATTGCAACAGATTTAACATGGAATTCCATAGGAAATGCTACAGGATATAGTTTAACTGTTGGCACAACTGCTGGAGGAAGCGATATTTTAAACGCTCAAGATGTTGGCAACGTAACGACTTTCGATTTACCAACCAATTTGCCAGACGAAACTACAATTTACGTAT
>NZ_JBSHNP010000051.1:0-228 GCF_053604675.1 Lacinutrix salivirga | reverse complement strand
GTTGGGATGTCGTTATCGTTATCATAAACATCTACCACTACTGGTGTGTCTTCGTCTGTTGTTGTTGTATCGTCTTCTACATCTACGATTGGTGCTATGCTTACCTCTACTTCTGCTGTATCACAGTTTGGTGTTGGTGTTGCGTTATCACATACTGTATATTCAAACGTATCTGTTCCATTGTATCCTGGGTTTGGTGTGTAGGTTACTACATCATCACTTGGATCG